>DPFD01000208.1:0-3700 GCA_003534175.1 Chitinophagaceae bacterium | reverse complement strand
CGTGTAATTGCCGGATTCAATTGCAGAAAAGCTGTGGGTGTGATGATGGACAGCGTGTACGTGTTTGCTTTTTACACTGATGAACTCATGATTTCGGGCGGGCCATGCAGCATCAACGGTTTGCCGGGCATGGTGCTGGGATTAACCATTCCCAGATTGTATGCATCCTGGATAGCCACTAAAGTGAATGTTGCTTCAGTGAATGAAAGTGCTATCTCTCCGCTGCCTGGAAAGAAAAAATACTCTATCAGTGAAACAGGCAAACTGATAGTTGACAGAACCAAAGAGTGGGTGGATTCCGATGACCCTTCCGGCAACAACTGGGTGGATCAGTTGAAATGGAGTGTGATGTTATGACAACTCAAATCCATTCGGAATAATCACTCCTTTTTTAATCACTACAATCCCATCTTTCACAGAGAACAGGGAATGGTCGGCATCAGGCAGGTGATCACCTCCCTTTATGGTAACGTTATCGCCTATCCTACAGTTTTTATCAACAATCACGCGGTGTAATACACACTGATCGCCTATGCCCAGCATCGGAGTTTCCCTGATTTTGTTATAGGCTAATTCCTCGAGCGTTTCATAGTAATCGTTACCCATTACGTAACAACTGGTGATAACGGATCCGCTGCCAATCCGGCTGCGTNNCTGCATTTTTAATTTCACTGGCGTGGATGATACATCCTTCAGCAATAATTGCTTTCTCAATCATGGTGCCTGAAATTTTGGCCGGTGGTAACATCCGGGATCTGGAGTACACCATTTTCCTTCGATCGAACAAATTGAAGGGAGGCAAATCCATGGTGAGGGCCAGGTTGGCTTCAAAAAAGGAAGCAATATTTCCGATGTCTTCCCAGTATCCTTCATACTGATAAGAAATAACGCGGCACTGTTTGATGGCTGCCGGAATGATTTCTTTACCAAAATCGGTTGCCGAGGCATAATCCACTTTCAGCAACTGATCCAATACATTTCGGTTGAAAACATATATCCCCATGGAAGCCAAAAAATTTCTTCCCATCAGCTGCATCTCCGTACCGGTATCGCTCACCCATTCAGGCAACAACTCGGCAGCCGGTTTTTCGATAAAGGAAGTAATCTGATTGGCACTGTTCTTTTTCAAAATCCCAAACGAAGTGGCTTCCCTGGCACCTACCGGTATAGTAGCAATGGATAAATCGGCATTCTCCTCAATGTGCTTATCAATCATTTCTGCGAAATCCATCTGATACAACTGATCTCCACTAAGCACCAATACATAATCAAACTCATGGATGTTGATGTGCTTCAACGACTGACGTACCGCATCAGCCGTTCCCTGAAACCATCCGAGTCCTTCAGGTGTTTGTTCTGCTGCCAGTATATCCACAAATCCTGTACTGAAGCCACTGAACTGATATGTGTTCTTGATGTGTTTGTTCAGTGACGCGGAATTGAACTGAGTGAGTACAAACATCCGGCTGATATTGCTGTTGATGCAATTGGAAATCGGGATATCCACCAGCCTGTACTTTCCTGCAATAGGTACTGCGGGTTTACTCCTGTTGGCGGTAAGCGGATACAACCTGGTACCGGCTCCACCACCCAATATCACTGCTACTACCTGATAAGAATGCATAACATCAGTTTTGGTATAATTTTAAATAATCCTGTGCGCGGGCTTCCCAACTGTTGTTGATCTTCATCATCCGCTTGCGCAACTCCTGCAATTTAGTTTTGTTTCCGTATAATATCAGCGCCCGTTGCAGCGCGTGCACCATATCATCTGTGGTTGCCTGTTCAAAGGTAATTCCGTAACCTCCTTCATCTTCATAATCAATCACCGTGTCTTTCAATCCTCCTGTTTTACGCACCATGGGCACCGTACCGTAACGCATAGCGTACAACTGATTTAACCCGCAAGGCTCTACCCTGCTGGGCATCATTAAAAAATCAGCACCCGCATACATTAAGTGACTCAGTTTTTCATTGTATGCAATACGTGAATTATAATATCCTGCATGGGGTTCATTCATCGCTGTGAGTTGTTGTTCCACCGCCGGATCCCCACTGCCCAACACCAGGAAATTGAATGTACAATTGGGAATATCAAATGCCTGCTGAATGGCCGGCACCAACAGATCTGCTGCCTTTTCATGTACCAGTCTGCCTATGAACACAATCAGCGGCAACTGAGGATTCAAATTAAAATCCTTGCACAGCTTCTGTTTGTTCAGTTCTTTACCGGCTTTCACATCCTTCATTCCGAAATTATCGAGAATGTATGTATCCGTCTCAGGGTTCCACACCGTGTAATCCACACCGTTAATGATACCCGAACATTTGGCGGCTTCGTTTCTGATGAGCGACTCCAGACCTTTCGATTGCTGCATAATCTCCTGCAAATACCCGGGACTTACAGTAGTTACATGGTAAGCACACTTGATGCCGCAGGCCAAAGGGTTTACGAGGTTGTTCCAGTCAAGCAATCCCCATTTCCATGTATCCCATGCCGGCAGCAGCCCCGCATATTTCCATTCCATCCAACCCTGATACTCCGCATTGTGGATGGTAAGGATGGATTTGATGTGTTGCAGTTTAGTGTATGCGTAACAGTGCTGCATCATGAAAGGAATCAGCGCCGAATGATGATCGTGCACATGTACCACATCAGGTACATGACTCCAGGCGTTCATCCATTCCAGCACCGCCACCTGAAAGCACAGATAGCGGAAGGTATCATCCTCATAACCGTAAATATTCTCACGATCCAGCAATCCCGGCACCTCCACGCAATACAAATCGAAGCCCAATACATTTCGTACTTCCTTTATAATGGTGCATTCAAAGAGGTCTTTGCCCATTTTAAAGTGCGACTTATGTACTACCTCCCATTCATTCTCATACAGGAATGTTTTACGGTGCATGGGCATAACTACCTTGCATACATGCCCTTGCTGTTGCTGATATTTGGGTAAGGCGCCAACCACATCACCCAATCCGCCCGTTTTGGCTACGGGGTAACATTCTGCGCTAACGTGAATAATTTCCATGCAATGAATTGATGCCTGAATTTATGAAAGAATTCTTTAAATACCCGTGCTAACCGGTTATGAAATCATTTCACATTCAGATTAGCTGAAACCACTACATACTGCATACGGCTCATCCAACATTTTTAAAAAGCAAATCCCGTGAATTTAATTATATTGAACCATTAATATTTCGATATGCCAACCATGCCTGATCTTCTGACTGAACCCAAGTCACCCACTCCCATTCCAACCAACTATGGTGCATTGGGTACACTGGTTACCGTTTTTTTCTTCTGGGGATTTATTGCTGCCGGTAACAGTATTTTTATTCCGTTCTGTAAAGAATATTTTAATCTGGATCAGTTTCAGAGTATGCTGATTGACTTTGCCTTTTACACAGCCTATTATTTCGGTGCGTTGGGATTGTTTGCGTATGGATCTATGGGAGGAAGAGACCTCGTGGGCAAGTGGGGGTATAAGCGCAGTATCATATTCGGACTCCTGTTCTCGGCCTTGGGTGCAGTGGTTATGATTATTGCGGTTGAATACAACACATTCAATGGAATGTTGCTGGGATTTTTTATAGTGGCGCTGGGGTTTTCATTGCAGCAAACCGCCGCGCAGCCTTTTGCCATATCCTTGGGAGATCCTGCAACCGGTGCCAGCCGGGTTAACCTGGG
>DPFD01000161.1:239-4905 GCA_003534175.1 Chitinophagaceae bacterium | reverse complement strand
TTTCATTGCCCATGTGGCGCTGTACAAAATGTTCCGCAGGTTTTATCCGGGCCATCACTATTCATTAATACTCGGCGCGTTCCTGTTACCATCTGCTTTATATTTTTCCTCGGGTATTCACAAAGATGCATTCCTGTTCATGGGAGTTGCAGGAATGATGTATGCCTGCATCGCACACGATACTACCATCAGCCGCAGAAGATGGTTGCTGATTTTTTTATCATTTATCGTGATAGCACTGGTGAGAAGCTATGTACTTGCAGCACTGATTCCAGCGTTGTTAGCTTACCGGTTCAGTATGCGATATCCCAAAACCCGTACATATATTTTCGTTTATTCATTGGTGTTAGTTGGAGCCCTTGCTGCTCATTGGTTCACAGCATTTAGTCCGGCTACTGTAATCACCCAAAAACAACAGGCTTTTCTCAACCTGCCGGAGGCGCAATCACAAATTTCGATTGACACACTGGATGGATCTGCCCGAAGTGTACTGCATGCACTTCCTACTGCTGCTGTGAATATTGGCACACAACCCCGGTTCTGGGAGGAATCCTTACCCTCTACCCTCATTGTTCCCGGACTGGAATGGTATGTTTATTTACTGGTGATAACCTTCGGAATAATATGGTACCGCCAAAGCCGGTTGCCCATACAGCCGCTGATTAGTTGCCTGTTATTTGTAATTCCGCTGCTGCTGTTAATAGGTTTTATCGTTCCCAACTCAGGGAGCATTATACGTTACAGAGCCCTGTATTTACCCTACCTCATCACCCCGTTTTTGGCCGTACTAGGGTCAAGATTTAAACATATTAGATTAAAATATATGTGAATTATTTTATAGGAATTTCCATTTTTTGAAGTACCCCGGAAACATTTTTTTGATATTATGAATTTTTTGTTGGTCTTTTGCACCTTAAACAACAAAAAAAATGAAGACTTTACGTGCCGAAGCCATCAAAAAGCTGAGCCTGAACCCACCCGGTTTCGAAATAGAAGCCGCCGATAAGGTTACCGATATTTTTAATGAAAATGTTTTCACCCTGTCGGTTGCCCGCAGTTTTTTAAGTGATGAGGCGTATAAAAGTTTGGTAGCGTCTATCAAAGGCGGAAAAAAAATAGACCGTAATATTGGGAACCAGATTGCAGCGGGCATGCGAGCCTGGGCAGAAAGCAAACAGGTTACCCATTATACACACTGGTTCCAGCCATTAACCGGTTTGTCAGCCGAAAAACACGATTCCTTTTTCACCCTGAAAAGTGATGGGGTGGCCATTGAAGAATTTGAGGGCAATGCGCTGATTCAGCAGGAACCGGATGCCTCTTCCTTCCCCAGTGGTGGATTGAGGGAAACATTTGAGGCACGGGGTTATACTGCCTGGGATCCCACTTCGCCTGCCTTTATCATGGAAACAGCCGAAGGCAAAACGCTGTGCATTCCCACCATTTTTGTTTCATACACCGGTGAATCTCTCGATACCAAAACCCCGCTCCTGCGTTCCATTGTAGCATTGGATAAGGCGGCTGTTGATGTTTGTCAGTTGTTTGATAAAAACGTGAGTAAAGTAACCACTACACTTGGCTGGGAGCAGGAATATTTTGTCATTGATTCCGGTATCGCCAATGCGCGGCCCGACTTATTACTCACGGGCAGAACCGTTTTTGGTCATGCTCCTGCAAAAGGCCAGCAATTAGATGACCATTACTTTGGTTCCATACCCGAACGCGTATACGCTTTTATGCGTGAGTTTGAAAAAGAATCGTACAGACTGGGAATACCGTTACGAACACGGCACAATGAAGTGGCTCCCTCTCAGTTTGAATGTGCGCCCATCTTTGAAGAGGCCAATCTGGCAGTAGATCACAATACCCTGTTGATGGATGTAATGTCGCGCGTTGCCAAGCGCCACAACCTCACCGTGCTGTTCCATGAAAAACCATTCGCGGGCATCAATGGCAGTGGGAAACACAACAACTGGAGTATGAGTACTGATACGGGTGTAAATCTGCTCGCTCCGGGTAAAACCCCGAAAACCAATTTGATGTTCCTCACATTTTTTGTGAACACCATCAAAGCAGTGCATGATTATGCCGATTTAATTCGTGCGTCTATTGCTTCTGCAGGAAATGAACACCGACTGGGCGCGAATGAAGCACCACCGGCAATTATTTCCATTTTTGTAGGAAAGCACCTTACCAATGTGCTGAATCAAATCGAGAAAAGAGTAAGTGATGACTTTGACGAACAGGATGAAGCCATACTGAAGCTGGATATCCACAAGAGTATTCCGGAACTGATGCTGGATAATACCGACAGAAACCGAACGTCGCCATTTGCATTCACCGGTAACAAATTTGAATTCAGGGCTGTGGGTTCTTCTGCCAATTGTGCCATCCCCATGACCGTATTGAATACGGCTGTAACGGCTACACTGAAAGCATTCAAGCAGGAAGTGGATGCACTAATGGAAAAGGGAGAGAAAAAAGAAATTGCCATCATGCAAACCCTGCAGAAATACATTGTAGAAAGTAAAAACATTCTGTTTGAAGGGGATGGTTACAGTGCAGCCTGGGAGAAAGAAGCGGCTAAACGTGGTTTACCCAATGTAAAATCAACCCCCGAAGCACTGAATGCATTTATTACGGAAAAAGCCAAAATCCTTTTTGAAGGCAATCAGATTTTCAATCACCTCGAGATGGAAGCCCGCTATGAAATTATGCTCGAGGCTTACATCAAAAAAATTCAGATTGAAGCCCGGGTGATGGGCGATCTGGTTACTACACACATCGTACCGGCATCCGTAAAGTATCAAAACATTTTGCTGGAAAATATCAACGGATTAAAATCAGCCGGCTTACCCGAAGCAGCCTGGAAAAATCAGCTGGAGATTGTAACTAAAATTTCCGAGCACGTAGCAATTATCAGCGAACTGGTGACCAGTATGATTGAAGCACGTAAGCGAGCCAATAACATGGAGAACTCTCGTGATATGGCTATGTCATATTACCACGATGTAAAAGAAAAACACTTTCACAAACTCAGGTATCATGTAGATAAACTGGAATTGATAGTAGATGATTCAATATGGACGCTGCCTAAATATCGCGAACTGGTATTTATGCGATAAGGTAGCAGTAAAATTTGTTCGGGAAGCTTTTGCTTCCCTTTTTTTATTGTTCATTCACTGATTGCTTTTGATTTCACTTGCTTTTGCGTGTATTTAACAACAAGATGTATAATTTTATCCCATGAAAACAATTGTATTATTTTTTGTGCTGATTGTGTCTTCCGTATGTGTGAATGCCCAATCCAAATACGAATCCGTTGACACTTATGTTCAGTCACTGGGCAGTTTAGACAGTTTCAATGTGGCTACCATTGCCGATACGCTCACCCTTCGTTTTTCCACCAAAGAACAAAAGGCCCGTGCTATATTTTATTGGATTGCAAACAACATACAACCTGATTTAAGATCCATAAAAAGCAACGACAACAGAAAGACCGACCCCGAAGTAGTGCTGCAATCCAGAAGAACCACCGGACTGGGATACGCTAAATTGGTTCAGGAAATGATGAGCCTGGCTAACATCCGTTGCTTAACGGTGGATGGTTATACCAAAAGATCGGATGAAGATATCAACAGCACCGGAGGGGAACCCAATCATTCGTGGAACGTTGTACAGTTGGGTGCCAGTCCTACCGAATGGTTTTATATTGACGCCGCCATGGCAGCCGGAACCATCGATAAAAAAATATCCCTGTTTACCAAAGACTTCATCTCTGAGTTTTTCTTTGCCAACAAGAATGTGTTTAACCAATTGCATTTTCCCGACAATGATGCATGGCTCTTAGGAGAAGGCCCTTCGTCGGTTAAACATTTTTATCAGTTACCGGTGTATCATCCACATGCCATGGCATTGGGTGTACAAACCCCTACTCCATCCATTGGTACTTTTAAATCAAAGATGAGTGTACCGGTAAACTTCTCCTTTTTATATTCAGGAAAAACGCCTGAAACAATTGAGATTTCTACCGGTGATGCGAGAAGGGCAACTCCACCCAAAAAGGTAGAGTTCAGTGCCGCAGATGGCATGATTAAATTCAGGCACTATTTTTTAAAAGATGACATTTATCCGGTAAGGTTACTGGCAGATGGTAAAGTGATCCTGGAATGGCATGCCGAAATAACGGAGTAATCTATTTAAATGTATCCCTCACTTTAAATGCTTCGAGTACACGGTTTCTGGCAAAGGTGTGTTCTACAATGGGTTCAATGTACCCTTCTTTGTATTCAGGAATCCAGCGACGGATGTACACAAAATCAGGATCAAATTTTTTCTGTTGTTCTACCGGATTGAAAACCCGAAAATAAGGTGCGGCATCACATCCACAACCCGTAACCCATTGCCAGTTGCCGTTGTTCACGGCCAAATCAAAATCAAGCAACTGTTCGGCAAAATAGGCTTCGCCCCAGCGCCAGTCGGTGAGTAAATGCTTTATCAGAAAGCTTGCCGTAACCATCCGCACGCGGTTGTGCATCCAGCCGGTTTGATTGAGTTGACGCATACCGGCATCTACCAGCGGGTACCCCGTTTCACCGGCACACCACTTTGCAAAAGCTTCTTCATTATTGAGCCAGGGAATTTGTTCGTAACCCGATTTAAAAGG
>DPFD01000161.1:0-155 GCA_003534175.1 Chitinophagaceae bacterium | reverse complement strand
GGGAGCGAACACTCACTGTTCCAAACCGCAGATGTACACTGAGTTTGCTGGTACCTTCCACACCCGGTATATTCCTGGTTTCATCATATCGCCTGATGATGTCTGCATCCGGTTCAGGGGATGGAATATCTGCTTCTGCGGGTTCGAAACCCATG
>DPFD01000009.1 GCA_003534175.1 Chitinophagaceae bacterium | reverse complement strand
GTTACAATTGGGAGCATAAACGCAACGCCTTATGGGTTGCGTTTTTTATATTTGTAAAAAATACAACTATGCCATCTTTTGATTTTGTCAGTAAAGTGGACATACAAACTTTAGACAACGCCGTGAATGTCACCAAGAAGGAAATCACCAACCGGTTCGATTTTAAGGGTTCGCATGTAGTGATTGATCTGGAT
This sequence comes from Chitinophagaceae bacterium, assembly GCA_003534175.1. Taxonomy (GTDB): domain Bacteria; phylum Bacteroidota; class Bacteroidia; order Chitinophagales; family Chitinophagaceae; genus Ferruginibacter. Next base: position 6,031 of record DPFD01000009.1, on the reverse strand, counting down.
AAAAAAGCCATGAAGTTGCATCTGGAAGCTGACAGTGAAATGAAAATGGATCAGATTATTGATGTACTGATTAGCCGGAGCATGAAACAGGGCCTGGCGGCTGAAGTGTATGACCAAAGCAAGGAAACCTTCCCGAGCGGTAAGGTGGTGAAACGCGAAATACCCGTGCGCAGCGGTATAGCCCAGGACGATGCCAAGAAAATTGTGAAACTGATCAAGGAAAGTGGATTAAAGGTACAGGCAGCTATCATGGACGATATGGTACGGGTAACCGCTAAGAAAATTGATGATTTACAGGAAGTTATACAGGCATCGAAGCAATGGGCCCTGGGGATTCCCCTGCAGTACGTAAATATGAAGAGTTAATTGATATAATTTAATATAAAATTCCTATCTTTGCGCCCTTATACGGCAAAATCCGTAGTTAAAAAGCAAGATTATGAAAAAGGACATCCATCCAAAAAATTACCGCACCGTTGTCTTCAAAGACATGAGTAACGGTCATACTTTCCTCAGCCGCTCTACTGCTGAAACCAAAGAAACCATCGTATTCGAAGGCGACGGTCAGGAATACCCTGTTGTAAAACTGGAGATTTCCAATACCTCACATCCTTTCTATACCGGTAAAAACGTACTGGTGGATACTGCAGGTAGAATTGACAAGTTTAAGAAGCGTTACGAAAAGAAAGCGAAGTAATTCTAATCGTACTTCTATATATTTTAAAGCCCTCCCGAACGGAGGGCTTTTTATTTAAGGTTATTTACTACTTTTAAGTCTATGGCAATTATATTAACGGATAAGGAAAATAAAAAGGGACTGTACCCTTTTACCCATACTCAGCATGCAGCTGATATACGCATTGGCATTTTTACCATTCGTGAAAAGTGGGAAATGCTCACCGGCGAAAAAGTGGAAACAGGTGATGAAGGTATTTCTGCAGCCTTCATCCCGTGTGTGGAAGATTATATTCAGATTAAAACCGGTACAGCCATTACCGATGATATTCGCAAACTTAATTATGCCTGGCAGATTTTTCAGATGAATGAATGGGCCATCCGTCGAGATTTCGACTGGTTAATGAATAATCGACGTTCAGTACCCATACCCGCAACCAATCGCTGTGTAAACGAAAGAGAAATTTTTATTGAGCCCGGGGCAACAGTAGAACATGCTTATCTCAATGCCTCGACTGGTCCCATTTACATTGGGGCTGGTGCAGTAATTATGGAAGGTGCCATGCTGCGCGGACCGGTGGCAGTGTGTGAGGGCGCCGTGGTAAAGATGGGAGCTACCATTTATGGTGGTACAACCATCGGTAAGCATTGCGTAGCATCCGGTGAAATAAAAAATTCAGTCATCATGGACTACTCCAATAAGGCACACGATGGGTATCTGGGAGACAGTGTGATTGGAAGATGGTGCAATATCGGGGCCGGCAGTTCCAATTCGAATTTAAAAAATAATGCAGCCGATGTAGTGTATGATTTACCCCATCTTGATGCACCCGTGAATGTGGGCAAAAAAGCAGGACTAATCATGGGAGACTATTGCAGGGCTGCCATCAACACCTCATTCAATACAGGTTCGTTTATTGGTGTATGTTGTAATATCTTTGACCGCTCTTTCCCCGATAAAGTGATTCCTGATTTCAGCTGGGGCAATACCAAGTATGAATTTGTAAAAGCACTGGATGATATCAGAAACTGGATGTCGATGAAAGGAAAAACATTAACCGAAGCTGAAGAACAAACTCTTCAGGAATTGTATTATAAAACATTTGAAAAATGAGACAACAAATTGCGGCAGCTAACTGGAAAATGAATTTAACCCTGCCTGAANNGAGAACAACTTGTAAAGGCATTGATTCAGGCAAATATTCCCTTGAAGAACCACCAGCGCGTTTTAATAGGCGTACCCTTTCCATACCTCGTACCGCTGCAATCTCTTGTAAAAGATATCAACGGATTTGATTTAATGGCACAGAATTGTGCCGCCACCCTCAATGGGGCCTATACCGGCGAAGTAAGCGCCACCATGTTAAAAAGCCTGGGCATTCAATGGGCGATTATCGGCCATAGTGAAAGAAGGGAATACCAGATGGAAAGCAATGCGCTGCTTGCTCAAAAGGCCGACCGCCTGCTGGAGCACGATTTGTATCCGGTGTTCTGCTGCGGGGAGCCGTTACAAATCCGCGAAGCGGGTACCCATAACAGTTATGTTGAAACGCAGTTAAAGGAAAGTCTCTTCCACCTCAACGAAGAAGCGCTCCGTCGCATCGTTATTGCCTATGAGCCAATCTGGGCAATAGGAACCGGCAAAACAGCCACTACCGAACAGGCACAGGAAATGCACAAACACATACGCTCAGTACTCGAGAAGCAGTATGGTACTACACTGGCGAATATGGTTCCGGTATTGTATGGCGGTAGCGTGAAAGCCAACAACGCAGCAGAATTGTTTGGTCAGCCTGATGTGGATGGCGGACTCGTAGGTGGTGCCAGTTTGGTGGCAGATGATTTCGCTGCCATTATCCGCAGCCTTAAAGCCTAAAGATTTATCATGTTTCTGGTTCAGCTATACCGGTATCATAAATTGCTCTTCGTACTATTTGTGGGCTGGTTAGTGGCCTTCGTATTCCTGAATCTAAAATGGGGAATGGTGGCATCGCCGGTGTATCAGTACGGGATGTTCAGTCGGCCAATGGATATCAGTGAACCCCGTNNTCGCATCATGATCAATAACGAACGGCTAAACCCTGCTGAATATTCATTCGCTCAAAGGGATATCCTATACGTTTCACTGGATAAATACCGTTGGCAATCTGCACAGAATGCCAAAGTGTTTCAGGCATTGAATAAGTTTTTGCCTGTGCATCAGGATACGCATCCATACTTCAGTAATAACATTAGCCAACAGGAGTTTGCTGCATGGTACCGGCAACGTGTATCCGAAATTACCGGACGAACGGTTCATTCGCTGGAAGTGTATCATGAATACTGGTTGTGGAATGAAGGCGCGCTGATATTGAAATCATCAGAAAAGCTAAGTTATTTTGATTGAGTACAGGCACATACGGCTGTTCGCATGGATATACGCCGCTACTGCGTTGGTGTTTTTTTTGTGGATGGTGTTGAACGGATTGCATTTTTCGGCCTACCAGCCGGTGTTCTTCAATAATCAAACTGATCTTACGGGGAATTATATTCTGCTCACTGGTTTCCATCTGAAAGTAATTCAACTTCCGTGGCTGCGGGTACTGCTGGATGCGTCTTTTGTGTTGTTGCCCGTGATGCTGAGTGTACTGGTGGCCGGCAGGAAAAAAATCGCCGTACCGGTGGCATATCTTACTGCCGGGTTTGCGTTATTGTATGCCTGGTTATATTCTATCCTGGGAGTTATCAGTATTGAAGTGTTTACTGCATGGATCTTCACGCCATGTGTGTTTACAGCCATCTCATTGCGGGGCTTTTATTTTCGTCTGCAAATATTACGGCTCCTTTTCCTGATTATTTTCTTTTCCACTGCCTGGTGGAAGTTCAGAGCAGGAGGGTTTTTTCATTTTGAACAGATGCAGACCATTTTATTTCGTCAGCACACGGCCGCATTGGCATACGGATCAAACGATTTATGGAGCACACTCTACAAATTCCTGATACAACATCCGCTAGTTTCCTGTAGTTTATATGTAACAGCTACGTTACTCGAAGCATCCATGGTTGTTGGTTTTTTCACCCGTAGGTTCGACCGGTGGTTGCTGGTACTCGCGCTAATCTTTATTGGAATGGATTACCTGTTGATGGAAATCAATTATTTTTCGTGGATTCCGATGGTGACTGCTTTGTATTTCTCAAGAATGCAACCGCCTCCCGAAGGTGTTTCTTCCCAAACAACCATCCGGTAAGCAAGATGCCCGCGAATCCTGCTCCTAATTGTACATAGGTTGAACTGCTTTTTGTGGCAAAATATAAACCTGCTGTTATGGCGAAAGAAGCGGTGGTTACCATGGCAATGTATGAAAATGGTAACAGCCTGTACCACGGTATGCCTGTAATGCGTGCGGAAGCCCACAGATAATATCCAGCCTGTATCCACGTGCTGATGACCACTGCGAGGATGATGCCACGCACATGCAGCAGGGGATATAATATGAACATGAGAATGATGGCCGTAATTAAATCGATAATGGCCCCGAGCACGATACGATCGCTCCGCTGATAAAATTGCAGCACAGCGGTGAAGTTGGTAATACGCAAGGGAAGGATGAATAGCGCAATGAAAAATACCGGAACTGCATCCGCATAAGTATTACCAAACAACAACAGAAAGAAATTTTCGTGGTGCCATATTAAAAATACAAATGCGGGCAACACCCAGGCGGCCAGCAATCGCGTAGCATGGTGCATGGTTTGACGGATGTGCTCCGCTGAGTTGTGGGTGCGGCCCCATTCCACCAGCATGATATGGCCCACCGCACTCACCAGTATTCCAAACACAGGAATCTCATAGGCACCATTGTAATAAAGAGCAAACTGTTGAATGGTTAAAAAACTCAGGATAATCCATTTATCCAGCCATTTGTAGACCGTGTTGATGGTGTCAAACAATCCCAGGTACAGCCATTGTTTACCCGTAATCTCCACTGGTATGGCCGGCAGGGAAGGGGCAGTGAAATGCTGAGGTTTCAGCATGGCAGACTTAATCATAAACACTCCGATGAGTAATAATAAGAGGGTGTCTAATGAATACCGGTTGCCGCTCATCGCCAGATGTACCAGTAAAAACAACACACTAAAAAAAATATTGGCCAGTAATACTTTTTTATGACTTCCATGTTTTAACACCAGTACTTCACGAATGGATGCAATATTCTGTGCAAGTATCAACAGGGTCAGCAATCCTTTTTGCAGAAATGTAAACCCCGGTTCAAGGGTCCATAAAAGCGCAACGGGAAGTATAAACAACAGGAGGGCAATGATGGTTGTACGAGTTCGATGCGTGTGAAAAAAGGTGAATATGTTTTCACTGCCGGAGGATAGAATAAGTGCCGGTAATCCGAACAGGGATACTGCACTGATTACATTGGTGTACAGCCAAACTGATTGATATTGTCCGTATAAATCAACCGGCAACATGCGTGCATACAGCAAGATAACGGTGAGCTGTACCAGCATTTTTACCATGCCGGAAAGCATCAGCATAACCGAACGCCCCGTGAAAACGGCCGGGTTAGTATGGGTGGTTGGATGCAAACCGTTTGCACTCATCTGAATCTAATGTATTGATTATGGTTGCGGGATTTCCTGCGATTACACAATAGCCTTCCGGAAAACTTTTGGTAACCACGGCTCCGGCTCCTACAATGGTAAAGTCGCCGAGTGTTACTCCCGGCAGGATTACAGCGTTCATCCCAATCCAACAAAACTTACCGATGTGGATGGGCGGTGCATCTTCATGGCGGGNNCTTGTCGTGGTTGGCGGATAATATCCCTACCCCCGGTCCGATATTGGTATAATCGCCAATGTGAATGCCATTGAAAGCTTCAATGTAATTGTTGGGAGAATCGCCGGGAAATACCTGTTTGCCCCGGGTAATGTTTTGAGGGCACACCACGGTACTTGTGTAATGCACGGCCCACGAGGTTCCCGCATTCTGGCGTAATATCTTTCGGAAGAAGAAATCTGCTACATAAAAATGCAGTCCAACGTCTGTTCGCAACCCGAATAATTTCTGGATAAACCTTTTCATATTAACAGGGTGAAGTTAAGCATTAAGAAAATGAATGCACAGGGCCGGGGTTTCGTAATTTTGGAGAATGAAGGCATATTGTATCAGTGGCCTGGGAGCCGATGAAAGAATTTTTTGTAACCTGCATTTTCCTGAAGCACTGGAACCGGTGTATTTGAAATGGATAAAGCCGGAGCCCAACGAAACATTGGAACAGTATGCCATGCGCCTGAGTGAAAAGATTGAGGGCGATGAACCGTTTGTGCTGATTGGGCTATCACTTGGCGGTATGCTGGCGCTTGAAA
>DPFD01000150.1:4174-4377 GCA_003534175.1 Chitinophagaceae bacterium | reverse complement strand
CTCAGCAACGGATTGATAACCGGCCAGAAGAAAAACCCCGACGGCACTCGTACCGACACCTGGAAGCTTGACATCCCCCATGCGCCTTACTTATTCTTTATGGGCGTGGGCGAATACTCAGTAATTAAAGACAAACCTTACAAGGGCAAAGAAATCAGCTATTACGTAGAAAAAGAATACGCTCCTTATGCTAAAGGTATTTT
>DPFD01000150.1:0-4153 GCA_003534175.1 Chitinophagaceae bacterium | reverse complement strand
CACACCGGGTTTCCGTACATCTGGCCTAAATACGCGCAGATTGTAAGTCGTGATTATGTATCCGGCGCGATGGAAAACTCCACCGCGGTTATCCACCAGGAAACTGCGTATCAAAACGACCGGGAGCTGGCTGACGGGAACCGGTGGGAAGAAACCATTGCCCACGAAGTATTCCACCACTGGTTTGGAAACATTGTAACTACAGAAAGCTGGAGCAACCTCACCATCAACGAGAGTTTTGCCAACTACAGTGAATACCTCTGGCTCGAATATAAGTATGGCAGAGACAAGGCCGACCAGCATGCGTATAATGACATGACAGGATACATCAACAGCGGTAGTGAACAAAAAAAACTGGTACGCCACCATTATGCAAACAAAGAAGATATGTTTGATGCGGTGAGCTACAACAAAGGCGGCCGCATATTGCACATGATGCGTGATTATATTGGTGATTCTGCTTTTAAAAAATCGCTGAATCATTTCCTGAAAACCTATCAGCACAAACCGGTAGAGGCCACTCAGTTGCGCCTGTCGTTTGAAGAAGTTACAGGACTCGACCTGAACTGGTTCTTTAATCAATGGTATTACGGTAGCGGACACCCGAAAATGACTTTCCGGTATGTATTGGATGATGCCGCAGGAAAAGCACAGGTCATTGTAAATCAAACCCAGAAAGAACAACATGTATTTCGTTTACCCATTAAGGTAGACGTGTATTACGGCGACAAGAAAACCCGTTTTCTGCGCTGGATCAATAAGCGCACCGATACATTAACTTTCGATTACACGATGCGCCCCACCCTGATTAATCCTGACCCCGAGCGTGTGTTGCTGGCAGAAATTACCGACAACAAATCGGAAGAACAAATGATAGAACAATGGAAACACGGCGGCACTTTCCTTAACCGAAGAGAGGCGATTGCTTTCTTTGCCAAGAACACCATGCCTGAAATTGCGAAAGGACTTACCGATAAATTTGCAGGTATCAGACTGTTTGCCTTACAGCAAATAGAGAAAACACCGTATAAAGACGACCAGGCTGTTATTTCTACCATAGAAGGTATGGCTGCGTCTGATCCTGACAAAAATGTGCAGGCAGAAGCCTTGAAGTATCTGGCCAAATTCAAAAAAGAAAAACACCTGCCGCTGTTTACCAAGTATGTTACCGATGTTTCCTATTCTGTGGCCGGTGCCGCGTTGAAGGGTGTTTACGGAATCAATAAAACGGCTGCTATACCGCTGGCTAAACAACATGCCGGAGATGCCCGCGGATTATTGGGTAGTGTGGTTACCGAAATACTGCTGGAATCGGGTACAGAAGCCGATTTCGATGAAATTGCTACTATATACAGAAACATCCCTCCTTCTGAAGAGAAACTGGAGCAAACCATCCCTTACATTGGTTTCCTGGAAAAGGTGAATGACCTTGAAAAGGTGAAACGCGGTATTGATGATATTGCCGCATTCCGCAACATGATTCCAGCTGAGTACCGTGTATTTATTGATGAATTCTTTAAAATGCAACTGACCAAATTAGGCAACAGCAAAGGAAAAGAGATACAGCAATATATCGAACAGTCGTTTAAATAACCCGATTTCATTTTGAAATAAAAAGCAGGCAGTGATGTCTGCTTTTTTTGTTTGAAATCCATGAAGGGTTGGGCACATTTGGAACGACGAGTCCCTTTGTGATTATTATTTTCCAAAATGATTTTTACGAGGGAAGGAAAAGCGTCTGGGAAGAAAGGAAGTACACACAAAGAGCCAAAGAAGAACTTCTTTGTGGCCTCTGTGCAATACATTAAAATTGAATACACATTACTAATCTCCGTGGCTTTGTGGTTAAATAAAAATACCTGAAACTACAATGAGTACTAAGTAGAATTCCTCCGTGAGCAGGAAAATATTTTACTACAAAGTGCGCAAAGGAAGTACACACAAAGAGCCAAAGAAGAACATCTCTGTGGCCTCTGTGCAATACATTAAAATTGAATAAACATTACTAATCTCCGTGGCCTTTGTGGTTAAATAAAAAATACCTGAAACTACAATGAGTACAAAGTAGAATTCCTCCTTGAGTAAGAAAACATTTAACAACAAAGTGCGTAAAGGAAGTACACACAAAGAATACACAAAGAAGATTTTCTTCGAATCCTTTGTGAATAAAAAAATCTAATCCCTATGAGCACAAATGATACTCTCTCAGGTTAAACGACGAACGCCTTAATGATGATTATTTCCTCTAATGATTTTTACGAGGAAAGGAGAAGCGATTGGGAAGAGTTGAAAACGCGATTATATAACAGGGCGTGTCCCGCCCCGCCACGGCGGGGTGGGTCGGGCTGTACGCTGTATCCGCCTTCGGCGAATGCCGCTGCCATCCCTCACGCATAAACGAAAAAGCAGGATGCTATCCTGCTTTTTTATTCTGTAATGTTCTTTTGAAACTTTAACATCCAATTCTTTCATGTTGGCAACTCAATCATCAGCATATTACCAACCTCCGCTGGCACCGCCACCACCGAATGAGCCACCACCAAAGCCGCCGAATCCACCACCGCCGCCTCCGAAGCCGCCTCCAAAACCTCCGCCGCGGCTACCACCCCGGCCGGCTCCTCTTAACAGTATATCAATCAGGAATGGATCTATACCTCGTGCGCCGCGCCGGCTCATGAATTGCCCGCCCTTACCTCCGCCACGGGAAGAAAGGAAAATAACCACCAACATGATAATAATAAACAACACAAATCCGAAGCCTCCGCTTCCTTTAGATTTTTTGCGGGGCGTAGTGTACTCGCCTTTCACCGCCTGAATGATGGCATCGGTACCCAACTCTATTCCCCGGTAATAATCCTCCCCTTTAAAATTGGGGACAATAATATCATTAATGATGTGGCTGGCGGTAACATCCGGCAGTGCGCCTTCCAAACCGTAGCCGGTAGAAATATTCAGTTTACGGTCGTTTTTGGCAATGAGCAGTACCACCCCGTTGTTGAACTCTTTCCCTCCTACGCCCCACTTTCTGCCCAGCTCCATGGCATAATCTGCCACATCATATCCGCCGGTGGTTTCAACCAGTACCACGGCAATTTGCGTAAAGGAGCTGTCATCCACCCTCACCAGTTTTTGTTCCAGGTGCTCTATTTGGGCAGGGGTAAGGGTTTGTGTATAATCATTCACCAGCCGCGGCGGGCTGGGCGGTTGGGGAATATCCTGTGCTACAAGGCCGGTGATGCCGCTTATGAAGAAGATGACACAAAGAAGTATTTTCAATTTAGCGGCCATGCATTTTAATTATTTTCCAAAAACGATTTCGTCGGGCAATTCATTTTTATCCTCATTTGCAATATAGGGGAAGTGTGTGTGCAAAGCTTCGCCAATATGATGGATGGAGTTGATGATACCATCCGAAAGTTGGTTGCCTTTGAAATACTGTATCATTTCTTTTACTTCATTTTCCCAATAGGCTTGCCCTACCGCACGATAAATGCCTTCATCAGCAAAAAGCGCCACCTCATGATCCTGTAGAGCAATATAAATCAGCACGCCGTTGCGATGATGGGTTTCATCCATCTCGAGTTTATAAAAAATTTCGGCAGCCCGTTCGAGTATGTTCACATACGGGTTGTGCGATTCAATATAAACCCTGATTTCACCGCTGGTTCTTTGCTCACAGTGACGAATAGCCGAAAGTATGTTGGCGTTTTCTTCCTGTGTAAAGTACACGGGGTTGGTTCTTTTAAAGGAAAATATACCCACGGTTAAAATTTTATTTCAACACTGTTTTCTGCGCCTGCAGCGGCTTCAAAACCCGAACGAACGGAGAAGCCAAATACACGTGCTACCATACTGGAAGGGAATCGTCGAACAGATTCATTATATACACGAACCGCTTCATTGAAATCTTTTCTGGCCACTTTAATGCGTCGCTCGGTTCCTTCCAGCTGTACCTGCAAATCTACAAACGACTTGGTGCCCTGAATATCCGGATAGCGCTCTACTGCTATAATCAACCGGTTGGTAGCCGCTGCGAGTTCATTCTGTGCTGCCTGTTGTTGCTGGTAGCTTGCCTCATCGATGTTACTAAGTTGTACAGATGCGGCGCGGCTACGGGCGCGGGTAACACTTTCCAATGCATCACTTTCAAACT
>DPFD01000113.1:8662-9549 GCA_003534175.1 Chitinophagaceae bacterium | reverse complement strand
GTACCACTAGCCCCGATAACGTGTACGGATAACCGAGATATTCTGATGCCTTTTCCACATCTCCCTGGGTTAAGGCCACGCGTATTCGGGTACTGCTGATGGAAACCTGTTCCAACACCTCCGCAGGAATTTCCTTTACCGTATAATTGAATTTTTTGCCCATTTCCTCCAGCAATGTGTAATCTCCCTTACGCCCCTTACCGAATTTATGGTCGTAGCCGGTAATGATGGTATGCGGCTTAAAATACCGCACCAGAAAATGTTCGATGTACGCTTCGGCTGTTTGCTCCGCAAATGATTTGTTGAATGGAATTTCTACCAGATGGTCTATACCCGCTCGATCCAGAATGGCATATTTCTCTTCCTGTGTAGTTAATAAACCTATCGGGGCTTCCCCTTCAATTACATGCCTGGGATGTGGATAAAAAGTAATGACCACGGTTGTGCCCCCAATGGCTGCAGCCGTTTGCACCAGTTGTTGCATGATGCGCGCATGGCCCAGATGCACCCCGTCAAAGGTTCCGATGGTGAGCACAGCGCGTGACAGTTGCGGTAAAGCCTCTATATTTCTGTGTATTTGCATGAAAGTGATGCAAATGTAAATTGAAAATGGTTTATTCGGCTTTGCCAGTTAGTTTTGCAGTATGAGTTTGTATAATAAAAGAGGCGTTTCAGAAAAAAAGGAAGAAGTGCATCAGGCGGTTGCCAAATTGCATCCCGGTTTGTATCCTAAGGCTTTTTGTAAAATATATCCGGATTATCAGGGCAAGGACGAGCAGTATGTTAACGTGATGCACGCCGATGGCGCAGGCACTAAGAGCATTCTGGCCTATCTCTACTGGAAAGAAACCGGTGACCTCTCTGTTTGGAAAGGCATCGCGCAGGAT
>DPFD01000113.1:5686-8623 GCA_003534175.1 Chitinophagaceae bacterium | reverse complement strand
CCACCTGATTCCGGGTGAGGTACTCGAAACCATCATCAACGGCACCCAGGATGTTTTCAACACCCTTGCTACATTCGGTATCAATATCCACTATCTGGGGGGTGAAACGGCAGATGTGGGCGATGTGGTTCGAACCATTGCCGTAAATGGAACGATGGCCTCACGCTGGCCCGTAAAAAAACTCATCACCAACGAACGTATTCAGGCCGGTGACGTAATTGTTGGACTCGCCGGATTCGGAAAAACCAGTTACGAAAGCGAATACAACAGCGGTATCGGTAGCAACGGCTTAACCAGTGCCCGGCACGATATGCTCAGTAATTATTACGGTAAGGCCTATCCTGAATCGTACAATCCGGTACTGGATGATTCGGTGGCTTATATAGGTTCTTCCAGGCTTACGGATACGGTTACCGTGGAAGATGGGTCTCAACAAACCATCGGGAAACTCTTATTGAGCCCCACACGAACTTTTGCACCTCTCATGAAAGTGCTATTGACTAAACATTTTGATGACATACATGGTATGGTACATTGCACCGGGGGTGGTCAGACAAAATGCATGAAATATCTGCCCGAGCCATTAACCATTATCAAAGACAATCTCTTCGAACCTCCTTCCATATTCAAACTGATTCAGGAAAGCAGTGGCAGCAGTCACCGCGAAATGTATGAGGATTTCAATATGGGCACAAGGATGGAAATTTATTGCAGTAAGGAAAAGGCACCGGTGTTTATTGAGGAAGCGGAAAAACTGGGCATTGCAGCCCGAATAGTGGGCAGGGTAGAGGCCGGGTCACAAAAATTAATGATTCAGCAGGGGGATGTTGAAATAGTGTATTAATACGCATTCACCCAAACACAAAACCACAAAATGTTGTAGCTTCGGCAAAATCAAAGTGTATATGTCTCAGTCAATTATAGAATTAAGAAATGTAAATATTTACCAGGGCAAAAGCATGGTGCTGGAAAACGTAAACATCTCACTGGATAAGGGAGAATTTGTTTACCTCGTAGGGAAAACCGGCACCGGTAAGAGTAGCCTGCTTAAAACCCTGTATGGCGATTTGGAACTAACGGAGGGCGAAGGCTGGGTTGTGGGTCATAATTTACGCCAGCTTACCTGGAAAACCGTTCCATTTCTTCGTCGTAACCTGGGCGTGGTGTTTCAGGACTTCCAGTTGCTTACCGACAGGAACGTGAATGAAAATCTCAAATTTGTACTGAAAGCAACCGGTTGGAAAGATGAAAAATTAATGGATGAAAAAATTGCCGATGTTCTTGATAAAGTGAATCTGAAAACCAAAGGATTTAAAATGCCCTTTGAACTGAGTGGAGGAGAACAACAACGGGTAGATATTGCCCGAGCCTTACTGAACTCTCCCAAACTGATTCTGGCAGATGAACCTACCGGTAACCTCGATCCGGAAACCAGTGATGAAATTATGCAGTTGTTATTCCATATCTGCAGAGATTACAATACTACCATCCTGATGGCAACGCATGATTATCTGGTGATTAAAAAATTTCCGGCACGCACTATTAAAACAGAGGCGGGGAAGGTTTGGGATAATGCGGGAATAGCCATGTAATCAGTTGGCTGATGTTTTTTTCTGCGTCATAAATTTCAGGTAAAACGTTTTTACGTTCCTCAATATCTGTTGCTGTGAAAGGTGTATGGATCAGCTCGTCCACCAATGTTCCCAAATCATTCCAGTCATCAAATACGTTACACAAATCCGCTTCGCGCATGCCCTCTACCGCCATCGTGTTGGCAATACAATGTCGCCCCATAAACAAAGAATGGATTAATTTGAGTTTTACGCCTGTGGCATTCAATGAGGGCACCAGATGGATTTGAGCCTCCTGTATCAGTTCATTCATCTCCGTTTCTGAAGGATTGCTGATTAACTGAACGTTCGGATACCGGGAGAGAAAGGCTGCCAGTTTTTTACCGGGTGCATGGCCTGCAACCACCAACGGAATATTTCGATCTTTAAAACAATGTGCTACCAGTAAACGGACAGCTCGTTCATTTTCGTTAACCGATAAGTTTCCATGGTATAAACAATATAAACCGGTGCCTTCTTTACTCTGAATTTGCTGAAACGGTACCAGCACCGGAAGAAACCGCACATCATAGGTATTCAGTTTTTCTTTAAAAAACACACGGTCTTTTTCACTGACTGCAATCAGCACAGCCTTGTGGGCGATGTCAGCCTCATATCTTTTTAACAATGAAGCTTCTCTGGTAAAATAAAATTTCTTTACCGGATGCGTTTCGTATTGCGCAAGGTGTGCGTAATAAATGTGTTCTGTATTGTGCAGTCTGATGAAGGCTCTTGATGGCGGCAAAATGTTTTTATAAACCGCGTATGTGCAATGCACTCCTTCGAGTAAAACGGGGTGGTCATCCTGTTGTAACCGACTCCACAACCGCTGGTTATTCCGTGATCCCACAATATAGGGTATGCGTAACGGTAAGTGAGGGTTACGCGGATAGTAATGTACCTCAGTGCAGAGCGATTCAAATATGGGTGCTGGTTTTCTGGAAGTGTGAAAACAGTGCAGAAAAATTTTTATACCGGCCCCGTGTAGCATACGAATGGTGTGAAACAAATCAAAATAACCGCCATGGGTTACCGGCCAAGGAATATCGTGGCAAACAATATGTACGTATCTATCCAAGGTGTTGTTGATAAAATCTTTTTAACGTTTCTGATTCGTGCTGCCAGTTATATTCGGCAGCAGCTTTTTTACAGGCCTCCTGCATCCGGGTGGCAGCTGCTGGGTTATGGAGTATATTGTTTACTGCTTCTGCAATGCGTTCGGAAGATACATCCGGAATCAATATCCCTATTTCATAACGGGTATAAATTTCACGATACGCCGGATAATCAACACATACCTGCGGTACACCTGCATGCATGTAATCGA
>DPFD01000113.1:0-5662 GCA_003534175.1 Chitinophagaceae bacterium | reverse complement strand
ATAATTGCTCTCCGCATCGGGTTCAAACAACGTAAATCCAACCTTAGCCTTCGGCGTGAGTTGCCTGAGTTCATCCGGAGGCAACATTCCTTTAAAATGAATTTTATGTTCAACGCCGTATTGAGATGCCAGTGCTCTGGCCTGCGCCATAAAATTACCGTCTCCGGCAATCCATAAGGGCGTATCAATCCACTGCATCGCAGGTATCAGGGTTTCAAAACAGCGTCCTTCGTTCACAGCACCCTGATATAAAATGAAATCACCATTTGTTTCCTGCTTCCTTGGTTTGTACCATGGCATNNTAATCAACCTGGTACATTTCCTTAAATCGTTCAGCAATGAAATGATTCACACAATATCCCAGTTTAAAATGAGGTACCGTTCTCTTTTCTATGGCTTTCCAGATTTTATATATAAGTGGCCTGGAACTGATTTCCTTCATCTCGCAAAACAATTCATGTGCATCATAGATGCGTTTTTTCCTTCGAAACTTGCTGGTTAAATAGCAGGGGAGGATGGTGTCGAGGTCAATAGCACATATAGCATCCATCTTTCGGGTCATCAGGTAAAAAAACAAATGGATGTTGTAGATGGCATAAAAAAGAAATCCACGCTCAAAAAAAGTAAACAAACGAACCTGTCTGTACGGTTGGGGTTGGAGCGGCCGGGAATTTTTCTTCATCCGTCCAACGAGCGTTACCCTATGTCCGGCCTCTGCCAGTGAGGTGCTGATCCGGTTCATGCGCTGATCGAAATTCAGGTCGTTGGTAACGGTAAAATACAGCCGGGCCAATGTTTTTGTACAAATTAACAGTATTCTCTGATGGATAACAAGTTATAAAGTTTTTAATCTGTTTTTACCACTCATCAAATAAGCCCTTCTTTAACAGGATTGCCAAAACAGACGAATTCATTTTGCATTATATTTGATGTTCAATCATTCATTAAAATGAGTACCATGATTAAAAGGTTATTACCCGTTTGTATCGCTGCCGTAGCATTGCCGTCGTTTTCGGCTTTTGCTCAGCCTCGATTAATTGAAAAGGTTACTAAAAAGGGAAACGAGATCGTTATCCCCTATGAAAAGTATGTGTTACCCAACGGCCTTACCGTTGTGTTGCATGAAGACAAATCCGATCCAATCGTGCATGTGGATGTTACCTACCACGTGGGTTCAGCAAGAGAAGAAATTGGTAAAAGCGGATTTGCGCACTTTTTTGAACATATGATGTTTCAGGGTTCAGATAACGTAGGCGATGAGCAACATTTTAAAATAGTTTCTGAATCGGGCGGAACCCTGAACGGTACAACCAACCGAGACAGAACCAATTACTTCCAGACAGTTCCCAACAACCAACTGGAAAAAATGCTTTGGCTCGAAGCCGACCGTATGGGCTTTTTGCTGGATGCTGTTACTACTCAGAAATTCGAAATTCAACGCTCTACTGTAAAGAATGAGCGTGGACAGAATTACGATAACCGTCCGTATGGACTGGTACGTGAAGTGGCCGCCAAAAACCTGTATCCTTACGGTCATCCTTACTCGTGGTTAACGATTGGTTACATTGAAGACCTGAACCGCAGCACGGTGGATGATCTTAAGAACTTCTTTCTCCGCTGGTACGGGCCGAACAATGCGGTATTAACCATTGGTGGTGATATTGATGTTAAGCAAACCCTGGCATGGGTTGAAAAATATTTTGGAGGTATTCCCCGCGGCCCCGAAGTGTTGCCGGCTAAATACCCGCTGCCCAAACTGGACAAAACCAGATATCTAAGCCATGTAGATAACTACGCCAGAACGCCCAGTTTAACTGTAATGTATCCTACAGTACCTTCATTCCATGCCGATGAACCCGCATTGGATTGTCTGTCTGAAATACTTGGTCAGGGTAGAACTTCTTTGTTCTATCAATCTATGGTGAAAACTCAAAAAGCACTGAACGCATCTGCATTCAACTCTACCAGTGAACTGGCGGGTGAGTTCTCTATTTCCGTGATGCCTTTCCCCGGTAAAAATCTGGGAGAAATGATGGAGCTGGTTGATCAGGCTATGGCTGATTTTGAAAAACGCGGTGTAACAGATGATGATGTAACCAAATTCAAAGCGTCTTACCTCAGCGGCATCATCAATCGGATGGGTAGCGTGTCAGGTAAAGTGAGTCAGTTGGCATACTACGAAACCTTCACCAACAATCCCGGCAAATTCAGTCAGGAAATTAAAGCATATCAGGCTATCACAAAGGAAGATGTTTTGCGTGTGTACTATAAGTACATAAAAAATCAAAACCGTTTAGTGGTAAGTACTGTTACCAAAGGTAAAGAAGATATGAAAGTGGCTGAAGACAACTACACTGTGAGTGAGTCTGGCTATAAAGCACCGGATTATGGATATGCCGGATTGAAATATGTGAAAGCCAATGATGCATTCGACAGAAGCAAAATGCCACCCAGTGGTCCTAATCCGATTGTGGATGTGCCTCCATTCTACAAAGCAAAGTTGCCAAACGGTATGGCTGTAATGGGTACAGAAAATACCGAAATCCCAACGGTGTATCTTACCGTGGTACTCAAAGGCGGCCGTATGCTTGAGGCGAATGACCTGTCTAAAGCAGGATATACCAATCTGGTTGCCCGCATGCTGAATGAGGATACCAAGAATTATACTTCCGAGCAGTTCTCACTCGAGCTGGATAAACTGGGAAGCCGTATCAGTGTGAGCAATTCAGATGACGCAATGGTGTTCACCATGCAATCACTCAAATCAAATCTGGATAAAACCATCGCCCTGTTTGAAGAACGTATCTTACGTCCCAACTTCAACGAAGAAGATTTTTTAAGAATCAAAAAGGAAACTGCTGAGCGTATTCGTAACAATAAAACCTCAGCAGCGTCTGTAGCCAGCAATGTGTATCGTATGGTAAACTACGGACCACAAAGCATACTGGGAGTGCCAGAAACCGGTACACTGGAAACCATTGAAAAAATCACACTGGAAGATATTCAGGAGTATTACAACAATTACATCACTTCTGATGAAGGACGTATCATTATAGTAGGGGATGTAAAAGAAAAGGACATCCTTCCAAAACTTGGATTCCTGCAGAAACTCCCTAAAAACACTTTCAGTTTACCATCAGTACCTGCCTATACGCCGGTAACTAAAACCAGAATTTATCTGGTGGATATTCCTAAGGCTGCACAAACTGAGTTCCGTGTGGGAATGCCAACTGATTTGAAGTATGACGCTACCGGTGAGTACTATCGTGCCTACCTTACCAACTTCAACCTGGGTGCATCCTTTAATTCTCGCCTGAATATCAATTTGAGAGAAGATAAGGGCTGGACTTACGGAGCACGCAGCGGTTTCAGCGGTGATAAGTATTCCGGTACATTCACCTTCAGCAGTGGTATTAAAGCGAACGCTACCGACAGCGCCCTGAGTGAAGTAATCCGCGAAATCAAAACTTTTGCTGAAAAGGGAATCACTGAAGATGAAATCCGATTTATGCAACAATCAATCGGACAAAGTGATGCGCGCAATTACGAAACCAGCGGACAAAAAGCATCTTTCCTGGGTCGTATGATACAGTATAACCTGCCGGGTACTTTTGTAAAAGATCAGATTAAAATCCTGAACGAAATTCAAAAGCCGGAAATCGATGCAATTGCATCCAAATATCTGGATGTAAACCGTATGAATATTGTTCTCGTAGGCGATGCGTCTGTTATTCGTCCCGGTTTAGAGAAATTGGGATATGAGATTGTGGAACTGGATGCCGACGGAAATAAAAAGTAATTATCTTGCATTTAGAAAGCGGCCGGCTTCGGCCGCTTTTTTTTTTGTACAGGCTAACCGGCGTTATTTATGTTGAAGAATGTTTTACTGAGTTTATGTTTCATTACAGGAGTTATTGTTCACACACACGCACAGAAAAGAGAGATGCGGGGGGTGTGGTTAACCACTTTTTCCAATATCGACTGGCCTCAGCGGAATCAAACCCCTGAACAGCAACAGCAGGCGCTGATCCGGTTGCTGAATATGTATCAGTCAACAGGGTTGAATACCGTTTACCTACAGATAAGGAGTCAGTGTGATGCCATATATCCCAGTACCATCGAACCCTGGTCGGCGGACCTGACCGGTACTCAGGGAAAGGCCCCCGAACCCTATTGGGATCCGCTGCAGTTTGCTATTGATGAATGCCGGAAAAGGACGATGGAACTGCATGCGTGGATAAACCCATATCGCGCAGTAGCCAATACAGGCGCGTTGCCATACTTCTCCAGCTCACATATTGCGCGCACAAACCCCTCATGGTTGCTGGGGAATGGTACATTGCGTATCCTGAATCCGGCTCGGCAGGAGGTGCGGGAACATATTAAAAAAGTAATTTCGGATATTCTTAACCGTTATGATGTAGACGGTATTCATTTCGACGATTACTTTTACCCTGAAGGCCCGCTGAACGATGAGGCCGATTTCAGGGCCAATAACCGCGGGTTTACTCAAAAGGCCGACTGGCGCAGAGATAACGTAAACATCCTCATCCGGGAAGTAGCAAACCTCATCAACCGCACCAAACCCTGGGTGAAGTTTGGAGTGTCACCCACAGGGATTTATATGAACAGTTCCGATCCGAAGTTGGGTACAAAAACTACCGGACTGCAGCACTATTCTGAATTGTACTGCGACTCACGTAAATGGTTAAACGAAGGTTGGGTGGATTATATCGCCCCTCAGGTATACTGGCATTACCAACAGGCTGGTTCGCCTTTTAAAGACGTAACCCCCTGGTGGAATCAACAGGCCGCCAACCGGTTGATATATATCGGTATTGGCGGTTACAAGGTAGGGGTGTGGCCCGGATGGAACTCGCCGTCAGAAATTCCCCAACAGCTCCAGCTGTCGCTGCGCAGCGGGTATGAAAAAATTCAGGGCATCTCCGTGTACAATACCACCAGCTTGCTGGAAAACAAACTGGGGTTCAGGGATTCCATTGCCCAACTATTTAAACAACCGGTACTGCAACCCCTTATGCCCTGGCGTGATTCAGTGCCCCCGCCACCGCCCGGTAATTTACAGGCTGTTCAAAGTGGTCAAACCATTTTGTTGTCCTGGGCTCCTCCGGTTGCACCCGGATATCCGGCTGATGATGTACGCTATTATGCCATTTATCGCTCGAACACCTATCCGGTAACTATTCACCAGAAACACTTACTGAAAGTGATTCCGGCCTGGCAAACCTATTTTGATTCGTCGGTTCAGGTATTTGATTCTGTGTATTACTACACCATTACCGCGCTCGACCGCCTGCACAATGAAAGTACACCTTCTAACATAGCCTCCACCGCACGAAAAGATTTACCCGTGGTGCAGGTAAGATTGTATAAAACTGAACGAGGAAAGAATGCCCTGCGGTGGACGGATTCCAAGCCCTTGAATGCTACCCGTTATGTGCTGGAACGTTCTGAAGATAATGAACAGTTTAAACCCTTCTTAGATCTCGGACAGGTTTCACCGGTTACCCTTGCGCAACTGGATACCATCAGTTCTGTAACCTGGTTGCGCGTTCGCAGAGAGGGAACGGATGTTACTGCGTACAGCGAATCTATAACGTATCATCCGGCACCTATTGCCAAAAAGGATGTTCCGCCACCT
>DPFD01000268.1:7215-8497 GCA_003534175.1 Chitinophagaceae bacterium | reverse complement strand
TTACCAGCAAATGTACTTACTGTAAAGGCGAAGGCCGGGTTATGGGCGAAGAAACCGTTACAATCGACATCCCCGCAGGCGTGCAGGAAGGCATGCAACTCAGCCTGAACGGAAAAGGAAATGCCGGATCGAGAAACGGCGCCTACGGCGATCTCATCGTATTGATTGAAGAAGAAGCGCATCCCGTGCTTCATCGCGATGGACTGAATGTAGCCTACAACCTGCACCTCTCCTTCCCCGAAGCAGTATTCGGCACACAATCTGAAATTCCTACCATTGACGGAAAGGCCAAAATAAAAATTCCCCCGGGCACACAAAGTGGTAAAATTTTCCGGCTGAAAGGAAAGGGTTTCCCTAGCATCAACAGCTACGAAAAAGGCGACCAGCTGATTCATGTGAACATCTGGACTCCACAGCAAGTGAGCGCAGAAGAAAAAGCAATGCTCGAAAAAATGCAATCTTCAGGCAACTTTATTCCAAAGCCCGAGAAAAATGAAAAATCATTTTTTGATAAGGTGAGGGAAATGTTCAGCTAAGGTTTTTTCTTCTTACCAGCTTTTTTCTTTCGCTTCGGCTCATAAATATACATGGCCTTTTCTACCAGTGCAGTAAACTCATTCTGAAGAAACTGGCTCTTATTGGCGTACACGCTTAGCTCCATTACCTGATCCCAGGTAAGTTTGGCGTACGGTGAATTTTTAAGTTTCAACCCCAACGCCGTTACAGCAGTGGCAAACTGAAGCGGTTGCTCCAGGCTATCAATGGGTACGTATGATGGAGTAACGTCATGGTTTACACGATACGTTGAGGTATCTTTTCCAACAGCATAACGAATTTGCAACCGGGCCAGTGCATCCGTACTGTTCTGATGCTCTAGCGGTGTGTACTGAAAAATAGCCAGCACACTGCTGCCACTGCCCACTTCACCACCTTCGAGTAAGTAATCCGATTCGTTCATAGCGGTTCTGCGGTTATCAAAACCAATTAAACGATACTGTTTTACCTGACGGGCATTAAATTCCACATTCAGCAATGCATTATCTGCTACAGCATACATGGTTTGTGTAAGTTCCTGCACCAGCGTTTTTTCCGCTTCATTCAAATCATCGAGATAGGCATAATTTCCATTTCCTTTCTTGGCCAGCACCTGCAGTTTCGAGTCTTTTAAATTCCCGGTGCCCACACCGAGACAGGTTAAATAAATCCCAAGGTTTTTATACCGGGCCACCAGTTCTTCCAGTTCCTTCTCACCGGTTTCTCCCACATTAAAATCGCCATCGGT
>DPFD01000268.1:239-7170 GCA_003534175.1 Chitinophagaceae bacterium | reverse complement strand
GGTTTGCAAAGCGGCTTCGCCGGGTGTATCGCCATTGGGTAATAACTCCTCAATGGCATTACTGATTACATTCTTTTCACTGCCACTGGTAGGCTGAAGCCACACACGCACCCCGCCGCCATAGGTTACAATAGATACGGTATCTATCGGACGAATATTCTTCACGAACAACTGAAAAGCGGCCTGCACCAGGGGTAATCTTTTTTCATCATCCATACTGCCAGACACATCAATCAGAAAAACAAAATTGGCCGGGGGAATAGAATCCAGACTCAGTTTACGCGCACACACATTGATGTACAACAACCTGTCTTCTGTATTCCACGGACAATCAGAAATGGTAGAGGTAACCGCGAAAGTTTTGCCGCGCTCCGGTTCAGTGTACTTCAGGTTAAAGTAATTCACCATCTCCTCAATCTTCACCGCATCGGGAGGCACTTCACTGCCTCCATTGATAAAGCGACGCACATTGCTGTAAGAAGCCTTGTTTACATTGAGTGAGTATCCCGTATTCGGATAGGTGGGTGTTTCTACAAATTCATTTTCTACCAGTTGGAAATAAGTTTCATCGGATACACTCCACTTCGCCGTATGGGTTTGCTTTTTGTCCATTGTAATGGAAATCAGCTTGTTCTTATTTTTAGTGGCTTTGGTAACTATGGATTTAAGTGTGATGCGCTGCCAATTGCCGGCCTTTACATGCAGGGTTTGAGGTTCGTATCCATCGAGCGTAATTGTAACGGTATCTTCGGGCTGACGCATGATGATTCCAAAACTTCCATCAGCTCCGCTATAATAATTGGCCCTGGCCGTATGTAAAAAGATTCGTGCGTTTTGAAGGGCAGTGTTTTGCTCCGTTTTTACTTCACCGCGCAGGTAGTACTGCCCCTGAGCCACCGCCGTTGCACATAACCAAAAAAATAATGTGATACAGTATCTTACCAATCCTTATATAAAAAGGTTGTATCAATATAATTCAAAATATTGAAACACCTAGTATCCAGTGTATAAAAAAGATGCTAATCTTCTACCAGCTGATAAATAGAGTCGAGATTTCTGCCCAAACCATCGTAATCGAGTCCGTAACCCAGTAAAAACTTATTCGGCACACTAAAACCGAGATAATCAATGGTGAGTGCATGTTGCAATGCATCCGGTTTGTGCAACAGAGAAGTAATCTTTAGAGATGCCGGCTGGCGATCTGTAAGCTGAGGTAAAAATTCGCTCAGGGTTTTACCGGTATCTACAATATCCTCCAGTATAATCACGTGCCGGTCTTTCAGTTGTTCCTCCAACCCAATGGATGTAACTACCGTCCCGGTACTTTTGGTGCCTTTGTATGAGGCGAGTTTTATAAAACTGATTTCAGCAGGAATAGTAATTTTTTTAAACAGGTCGGATGCAAACATGAACGACCCATTCAGGATTCCAATGAACAGCGGTGTTTTTCCTTCGTAATCACGGTTGATATCCCGTGCCAGTTCAGTGATTCTTTCATCTATCTGTTCAACAGAAATATAAGGTTTGAATTTTTTGTCGTGTACCTGAATGAGTGACATGCAATTATTTTGATATGATTAATTGCTGACCAACCTGAAGCTGATCAGACGTAAGTTGATTGATTTCCCTGATCACAGACACAGGTACATTGTTCTTTCTGGAGATGGCATACAACCCTTCCTTAGGTTGCACTTTATGAATGATGGTGCCTGAAGTTGTAACGGCTGCCTGAGTATTGGGCTTTAACCAAACTGTTGTGCCGGCGGCCACTTCATCATCTTCGGTTACCCCATTATATTCCAGCAATTTTTCAAGCTGAACTCCGTGAGATTGTGCGATGGAATGATAGGATTCATTGGCATCGGCAACCACACTTTCCTGTGCCGCAAATTTATGTTTGCGTTCAAGATAAATCCAGCTGTCTTCTTCCAGCAATCCGTCGGCATCCAAATCATTGTATTCAAGCAGGCGGGATAAGGAGAGATTGTGTTTGGTGGCGATGGCAAGCAAGGACGTTCCGGCAACAGCATAGATGGCTGATAACCCGTTTCGCTTGGTTTTGGCGCCGATGTCGAATACCTGTTCAGCAGACTGGCTGGTGGTAGGTGAGGTTACGGGTGCATCTAAATCTGCTGGTACTTTGGTTTCGTTTTCAACCAGTGATGCTTCATCCGGAGTGTACTCCATCAGGTCGTACTGATGCAGGTTGTATTTTTCTATTTGCCAGATGAGGATATTCGGATAACGCGGATTGGTAGCATAGCCGGCTTTTTTCAGACCATGTGCCCAGCCCTTGTAATCGGTTTTTTTCAATCGAAACAAAGCGGCATACCGTTCACTGTTGCGAAGAAAATCGCTGTGGTCACGCCAACTGTCTTCAGCATGATCATACTTTCTGAAACATTCATCCCGTTCATCATCATCGTGATAAACCTTTTCGCCCGTCCAGTACGATTTACATTTTATCCCAAAATGATTGTTGGATCTTTTCACCAGATTGCCATTCCCGCTTTCCGATTCGAGGATGCCCTGTGCCAGTTTAATGGAAGCAGGTACGCCGGTGCGGTGCATTTCTGCAATGGCAATGTCTTTGTATTGGCGGATATAATCCTGCACACTGATTCGCTGGCCCCATGCAAAAACTGCATTAGACAACAACAAAATGAGTAAGCTGAATATTTTCATAAGATTACAATTTTCTTATAAGGCTTAACCCGTCGCGAATGGTGACCATCACCTGTTCCACCCTTACATCGTTGAGTACATGTTTATTAAACGCATCAACGGCTTCAGGGTTTTTTCCCTTCACTACAGGTTCCAGTACCTGACCATGAAACAATACATTGTCGGCCAGTATAAACCCGCCCTGCCTTAGCTGCTGCAAAGTTAGTTCGTAATATTCAATATATCCTACTTTATCGGCATCAATAAACACCAGATCCCAGGTTTCGTTCAGCTGCGGCAGTATTTCGCGTGCATCTCCGGTATGCACCACTATCTGATCCTGCATACCTGCTCTTCGGATATTTTCTTTTGCTGTATTCGCATCGGTTTCCCTCAGTTCAATCGTGTGCAGTACACCGTGAGGTTGCAACCCTTTGGCCAGGCAAATAGCCGTGTATCCCGTAAAAGTTCCAATTTCGAGTATGCGTTTCGGTTGAATCATACTACTGATGAACTCCAGCAGTTTGCCCTGTTCAGGACTGCACAGCATGTGCGCGTGCCGGTGTTCCTTCATCGTGGTTTCAATGATGGTTTTACACACAGCATCCGGTGTAGTGGAATGTGCGGCCGCATACTGTTCTGCCAATGCATGTACCAGCTCCATACGCTTTATTTAATTTGTGGATGTGCCCTTTTAGAAATCAGCATCAGTCCCAGAAAGGTCAGCGCCCCGTTGATGATTAACAGTTCAAGTCCGATTTGAAAATCTCCAAAAATGTATTGCTGATATCGTTCAATGATGTAACAAAGCACCGGCGCGAGTATACATACAACCGGAACCAGGGCGTCGTTCACCTGACGTTTCGTGATGATGCCAAAGGTGAATAAACCCAATAACGGACCATAGGTATAGGCCGCCACTTTCAGTATTACATCAATCATGCTTTTATCATCTATCCAGTAAAACACCATCACAAATAACAGGAACACAGCAGCAACGGTGAGATGAACCCATTGTCTTATTTTTTTTCGGCGCGCTTCATCCCAGGCAGCTTTGCGTTGCATACCGAGTATATCAATGCAAAAGGATGATGTTAATGCGGTGATAGCTCCGTCGGCACTGGGGAACAAAGCAGAAATCAATGCGATGATAAAAATGATTGACACTGCTGTGGGCATATAATTGAGTGCCAGTTCAGGGAAGAGCTGATCACCTACCGCTGTAACTCCCTGCTCTGTGCCGTAAAGGTGTAGCAATCCTCCTAAAAACAAAAACAAAAAGATTACGACTACCATGATGATGGAAAGGGTAATCATATTCTTTTGAGAATCACGCAGCGTTCGAACCGAAATAGACTTCTGCATCATTTCCTGATCCATCCCTGTCATGGTAATGGTTATAAATGCCCCGGCTACAATCTGTTTAAGGAAAAACAATTTGCTGTTGGGGTCAGTAAAAAAAATTGTTCCGTATCCTTTGTGCTGCATAGCACCCATGGCTGATGTAAAATTGAGGTCCATCGCATACAAAATGTACAACACACAAACCACCAAACCACCGAGCATAAACGAAGTTTGCAGTGTATCGGTAAACACAATCGTTTTAACACCTCCTTCATAGGTGTACAGTAAAATCATGATGAGGATAATCAGTGTGGTTACCCAGAATGGAACTCCCATCGACGACAAAATCGCGTCCTGCAAAATTTTTACTACGAGATACAGGCGTGCAGTGGCTCCCAGCGTTCGGGACAATAAGAAAAAAGAAGCGCCGGTTTTGTAGGACTTAAAACCCAGGCGGCCCTGCAGGTATGAATAAATGGAAGTAAGATTAAGTTTGTAATACAACGGAAGCAATACAAAAGCAATTACCAGATACCCGATTAAATATCCGATAACAATCTGAAAATACGCAAAGGCGTTCGACCCCACACTTCCCGGCACACTCACAAAGGTTACGCCTGATAAGGAAGTACCAATCATTCCAAAAGCCACAAGCATCCAGTTCGAACTCTTATTACCGATAAAAAATGATTCGTTGTTTGAATTTCTGCTGGTATACCAGGCTACACCCAGTAACAACAAAAAATATCCGAGCACAAAAAACAGCAGCACGTAAGGAGACATATGGGGTTAGTTTAAGTAAAAATAAGATTGAAAATTTAAAAATTGTTTGTGTCTTTGTATCTCAATACAAATTACCATGCCTATTCATGCCATTGCAGTGTTCTGCGGAAGTAAATCAGGAACTAATCCGCTGTACGAACAACATGCCATACAACTAGGAACTTTGCTTGCCCGGGAAGGTGTGAACATCATTTACGGAGGAGGAAATAAAGGATTGATGGGCGCGGTTGCCAATGCGGCTATTGCACATCAGGGCAATGTAATAGGCATCATGCCTGAGATACTCAGAGACTGGGAACATCATCACCAGGGGTTATCGGAACTGTTGATTGTAGACTCCATGCATACCCGCAAGCGAATGCTGTATGAAAGATGTGATGCGGCGATAATTTTACCCGGAGGGTATGGTACTTTGGATGAAGTGTTTGAAATCCTTACCTGGAATCAGCTGAACATTCATCAGAAAGATATTTTCTTTTTAGATTCCGGCGGGTTTTATGAGCACCTGATACGCCATATTGAATTTATGCGTGAGCAGGGGTTCCTGTACGATGCAACCGAATATAAGTTAATCGTTTTGAAAGAGCCTGCTGAATTACTCCCCTACCTTTAACGGTTCTTACCGGCAAACAGCGGAAACTGCACCCCTGCCCGAAGAATGGGTAGCACATTCACATTATTGTATCGTGTAACTTCTACATAAGGAGAGTTCCGGTCTTGTGCCACATCAAACAGCAGGGAGATATAATACATGGGCATTCGCGGACCGGTTCTTCCGGAGGCGTAACCGGCACCCACCAGCACACTTGTGGCAGAGGTGGTGGATTTTTGAGAGGGTGCTCCGTTGTCGTACTTGATTTTCTGGGAGATGAAGTTATGTTCACCCTGCACCTGAACAAATAATTGAGGAATGGGGAAGAGACGCACAAATGCCCCCGGACCGTAAGTGTGTTGCCTTAGTTTATCATTACTAAAAAAATACTGTCCGTTGTTGGGATCCACATACGTAACATTTCTTACTCCCGAATACACATAATTCACAATAAAACCCGCGTCGAGCCAGCTGGTCAGGCTATAGCCTATATAAGGACTGGCCCCGAGTACCGTATTATTGTTTCCAAATGAAACGGTCAGGCTTCCGCCCATCATCATATTCTGTTTTTTGAAGCCGGGTTCAAACCCACCCTCATCCTGGGCAACAACTCCGTTAGCTATACATAGTGCGGCTATCAACATCCATTTTTTCATATTGTAAATTTAAGCATCCATTATTTTACCGGGGTTAAGGATATTCCTGGGGTCAAACACTCTTTTAATTTCTTTCAGCAGTATGCGGGTTGCATCGGGCATCACGATGGGCAAAAATGGTTTCTGAATCAATCCTATACCATGTTCGCCACTGATGGTGCCGCCCAGCTCATGTACCCGCTCAAACAGCTTCATTAAGATAGCAGTTACCTTCGGATTGTTATAACTATTGATTTCCCCCGGAATTTTGAGTCGTATGTGCAGGTTACCATCTCCCGCATGGCCATAACACACCACTTCCACCTGCTCATCCTGAGCCATTGCTTTCATACTTCGTATCAATGCTGGCAATTGTGCTCTGGGCACTACCGTATCTTCTTCAATTGTATATCCATTGGCTTTCACGGCTTCAGCTACGCGCCTCCTCATCTTCCAGAGTGCTTCCTTCTGTTGTTCATCCTCCGCGAAATACAATTCTCCACAGTTGAACTGCTCCAGCAAAGCGGCAATGGATTCCATTTCATGCATCAGCTGATCGGGGTTGTTGCCATCTACCTCTATCAGCAAGTGCGCTTCTGTATCCTCACGGAGAGGGATAGACGAACTATTAAGATACTGTTGGACAATTTTAAGGGCGTTGATTTCCACCAGCTCCAGCACACTGGGTGTAATCCCGCTTCTGAAAATGGCACTCACGGCGGCCCCCGCATTTTCAAGGCTGTTGAAAGGAGCCAGCATCAGTAAATTATGTGTGGGGAGTGGTATGACTTTCAGCACAATCTGTGTGATGATACCCAGGGTGCCTTCACTGCCAATCATCAACTGTGTGAGTGCATAGCCGGTAGAATTCTTCAGCACATTGGCGCCGGTCCATATCACATCACCGTTCGGC
>DPFD01000268.1:0-231 GCA_003534175.1 Chitinophagaceae bacterium | reverse complement strand
CAGCACGTAATCTTTCACCACACCGTATTTAACGGCTTTGGGGCCGCCACTGTTGGTAGAAACATTTCCACCAATATAACAGGTGCCCCGGCTGCTCGGATCGGGTGGATAAAATAGATTTTTCTCCTCCAGTGCTTCCTGCAACACCTGTGTGATTACACCCGGTTGAGTGGTAACCTGTAAATTCTGTTCATCAATATGCAGGATGCGGTTCATCCGTTTAAACGACAT
>DPFD01000160.1 GCA_003534175.1 Chitinophagaceae bacterium | reverse complement strand
AGAAAATAAACTTTAATCCGGAGCACTGGCTACGACGCCGTTGATGTTTCCAGCAGGCGGGTGTACATTGCTTCGTATGTTGGGATGATGTGTTGAATATCGAATTTTTTTGCCTGTGCCAGCGCCTGCTTTTTAAACTTCCGGTGTGTTTCATCGTTTTCCAGCACTTTCACTGCATTGGCGGCCATGTCTTCCACATCGCCGATATCACTCATATACCCCGAATAACCGTTCACGTTAATTTCCGGCAATCCGCCTGCATTGGTTGAAATCACAGGCACTTCCGCCGCCATCGCTTCGAGCGCGGCTAATCCGAAACTTTCATATTCACTGGGCAGTAAAAACAAATCGGCAATGGGTAAGATGTCTTCCATCTGTTCCTGTTTTCCCAGAAATTTAATATCGG
Source organism: Chitinophagaceae bacterium (assembly GCA_003534175.1). Classification (GTDB taxonomy): domain Bacteria; phylum Bacteroidota; class Bacteroidia; order Chitinophagales; family Chitinophagaceae; genus Ferruginibacter. Next base: position 11,497 of record DPFD01000160.1, on the reverse strand, counting down.
CACAGTCCTCACAATGGCGTGTCATGGATTCGATGTGTGGACGTTCAGGTCCGTCGCCAATGAGCAACAACTTGGCAGGAATTTTTTTCCTCAGCAGGAGAAACGTTTTCACTACATCATCCACGCGTTTTACTTTTCTGAAGTTGGAAGCATGTACAATGATTTTTTCACCGCCCGGGGCGATCAGTTTTTTGAAGGCATCCACGGGTTTTTTATTGAAGCGCGCAACATCTACAAAATTATAAATCACCTCAATGGGTTTGCTGATGTTGAAGTAACGGTAGGTTTCGGCTTTTAAGTTTTCCGACACGGCCGTGAGTACATCACTTTCTTCCATGGAAAAAGTAACTACGGGGCTGTAGGTTTCATCTCTTCCCACGAGGGTGATATCGGTTCCGTGTAAGGTGGTGATCACCGGTATATGCACATCGCGCTTGGCCAGGATTTGTTTGGCCATATAGGCTGCAGAGGCGTGAGGGATGGCATAGTGCACGTGCAGCAGATCAATCTGATTGTTCAGCACCACATCTACCATGGCAGAAGCCAGGGCTGTTTCGTAGGGAGGGAAATCAAACAGCGGATAGGTGGGTACGCGCACTTCGTGATAAAAAATATTGGTGTGAAACCCGCTCAGCCGAACGGGTTGCTGATACGTGATGAAGTGGATGTTGTGGCCTTTATCAGCCAGTACTTTACCGAGTTCAGTAGCCAGTACGCCACTGCCTCCGAAGGTAGGATAGCAAACAATTGCAATATTCATGGGAACCATTAAGGACTGCAATTTACCGATTAATTCCCTTATCCGTTTCCGACAACTTTATGTTTTAATTCAATATGTTTGTATTCCTTAAAATCAGAATCAGGTTATGATACAGGACACACCCGTAAAACGTACAAGCGTGATGAAAAAAATACTCCGTTGGTTTGTGATGATTACCGTGGTACTGCTGGCGGTGGTGATCTGGTGGAAATATTTTTATGTATTTGGACTGGGTGTAAAATCAGGCGAGCTGAACTACCTGGTGAAGAAGGGCAATGTGTTTAAAACCTATGAAGGCAAGCTGATTCAATCGGGGTTTCGTTCCAAGGCACCGGGCACTATCAACTCGTATGAATTTGAGTTCTCGGTAGTGAACGACAGTATTGCCGACATCCTCATGGCCAACAGTGGAAAACATTTCGATTTAAAATACAAGGAATACAAAGGCACCATACCCTGGCGCGGATATTCGAAATACATCGTGTACGAGATCCTCAACATGAAGGATATAGAAAATTAATTTACCGGTTTTTCAACAGCAGGAACACCACGGGCTTTTTATGCACGTCGGGTAGGGATTTCTTCCATTCACTCACGGTTTTGGTTTGTATGAATTCATCTTCACCGGTGATGTTCATGGCGCNNACATACTTTCAGGAATGCATCGAGGAGTTGTTTATTCCTGTAAGGAGTTTCGATACAAATTTTGGTAGACTGGTTCAGGGCGGAAGCATTTTCCAGTTCCTTTATTTTTTTCTCGCGGGCGGTGGTATCAATGGGCAGGTAGCCTACAAACTCGAAGTGCTGACCGTTCATGCCGCTGGCCATGAGGGCGAGCAGGATGGCGTTGGGTCCGGTGTAGGGGCGAACCACGGCACCGGCCTGTTGTGCGGCGAGGATGAGTTTTTGTCCGGGATCGGCCACGCCCGGGCATCCGGCTTCGCTGAGGATGGCTACGGGTTTTCCGGCTTTCAGTGCCCGGAGGAAAGGCTGGAGCACCTCGTCTTCGGCTTCGTGTATGGTATGCCATTCAAAGGCATCGATTTCGATGGAGCGGTCGAGTTGTTTCAGGAATCGGCGGGCGGTGCGTTCATTTTCGGCGAAGATGACCTTGCATTGCCTTACGGCGGGCAGAATATAAGCGGGTATACTTTGGATGCCCGTTTCATGCAGCAGGGTGGGGATGAGGTGAACGGTGCCGGTCATGATAAGATTACGTTTTTCTTTTTAGCAGATAGGATGCTTAGCGTGGCAGCCACCACGGCGTAGCTGGGTGCGAGCAGCCAGCCCACGATGGGAATCAGGTGCATGGCGTAGTACACCATACCATTGCCGATGGCGAGGCCTTTATGCTGTCCAACAAAACGGATGCTTTGGTGGTAGTTGAGGTTATTGCGTTCGCTGTTGTAATCGAGCATGGAGAAGCCCACATAATAGAACTCCACGAACAGGGCAATCAATGGGGTAATCCATCCCGCGAGTGGGATGACCGACATCAAAAACAGCGACGCCAGAAAAAGTGTTTGCCAGAACAGGTTGCGTACGGCGAGGCGTACCCCGCGCACGATATCTGACAGCAGTTTAGGGAAATTGAAAGGAAAATCTTTTCCTTCCATGATGTTCTCCGTTTTTTCACTGAGGTAAGCGAACACCGGCGAGCCGATGATGAGGAAAATATATTTAAACAACGAAAAATAGAAGAGCAGTAAAATAAAGTGGATGATGATTTGGGCGAGGATATAGAAAAATTTCAGCCAGCCACCCTGGATACTGCTGAGCCATTTTTGGATTTCGGAGTGTTGCAGCATAAACTCCACCATAAAGTTTCCGGTTTTCCAGAAGAAGTAGATGCCGGTAACAAACAGCAACAGGTAAATGATGCCGGGTATGATGATCCATTTCCACAGGCGGTGCTTCGCAATGAAGCGATGCGCATCTACATAAGATTGTATGGCAATGATAATTTCTTTCAGCATACCGGTGGTTAAAGTTACAGAATGCGCATAATAGTTCAGTAGATTTTATGTTCGTGTGTGGGTGGTGGTAGGAGAGTGGTTGATTCGTGGGTTTGAATGGAACAGTTGAATTGTTTGATATTGTTATTGGATGAGTAGTAAACATATGTTATGTACTAAAGTTTTTAAACAACTATATTCAATATGCGAAATTGAATTACAAGTGTTGGTTTTTGCATAGATTTATAGGATTAAAGGGATTTGATCATCATACTTAAAAATTCCTATTCCTATGGAATTGTATAGGATTGTTGATAAAAGTTAAAACAGTGAATCGCTTGTAATATGATTGATGGTATTTACGAAGAGCTGGTTACACAATTGGTTTCCCAAAAGATAAATGATCTTGATAAAGACCGTTTTTATATCAATAAATCATTCTTGGATAAGGAGGAAGCGTCAATGGTACTGTCGAAGCATTTATCACAAACCATTAAGAACGCACTGAATTATATTAAAGGCGACAATCAGGTTGAAACTCAAATTGAGATTGCCAATAAGATTATTCTGTTTCTAAAAGAGGAGCTGAAGAGGGAAGAGTTTAAAGATGATTTGGTAGCAACAGAAGGAACGATATTAAAGGCTGTATTTTCAAAAGTAGATGCGCATTTTTCTGATATTAATTTACACCTTAAGGAAATTACTCCCTATACACGCTTAACACAGAGTGAGCTGTTTACAGGAGGAAATGTGGGTTTATCCCTTGAAAGCGAACTCAAAAAAGAAATTCTCTCTTCTGATCAAATTGATTTATTGGTTTCATTTATCAAGTTCAAGGGAATTATTATTCTCGAACGAGAGTTGAGGGAGTTCACCAATCGGGGCGGACAATTACGGGTGATTACTACAACGTACATGGGAGCTTCTGATTATAAAGCTATCCAACTGTTGTCTTCATTGAAGAATACACGAGTTAAGATATCCTATAACACGGGCAATGAGCGACTTCATGCAAAGGCCTATCTGTTTAAAAGAAATTCTGGATTTCATACCGGTTACATAGGGTCTTCCAATTTTTCAAGGTCTGCACTGACTGATGGATTAGAATGGAATATAAAGATTACAACCAGGGAGGTCAGTCATATTATAGGTAAATTTCAAAAAACATTCGACTCCTATTGGCAAAGTGATGAATTCGAACTGTTTGATGAAGCCATTCATAAAGAAAAGTTGATTCAGTCTCTGAATCAGGGGAAAAAGCAGACTCTTCAGGATGCACCGCTTACTTTTTTCGATATCAAACCATTTCCATTTCAACAGGAAATATTAGAAAAGCTTGAGGTAGAGCGAGCGATACATTCAAGAAACAGAAATCTTGTGGTTGCCGCAACAGGTACAGGTAAAACCATTATCTCTGCATTCGATTACAAAAGGTTTAAAAATGAGCATGGTATAGCCAGGTTGCTTTTTCTTGCACACAGAAAAGAAATATTAGAACAGGCGTTGCTGACATTCAGAATGATTTTGCGTGACAATAATTTTGGTGAATTGTGGGTTGATGGTTTAGAGCCGAGTTCAAATGAATATGTTTTCGCCTCCGTTCAAACATTGAATAACAGGTTAGATGATATTCAAATATCACCGGATTACTATGATTACATCGTGATTGACGAATGCCATCACCTTACAGCTAATAGTTATCGGGGGATTATTCAATTCTTTCAACCTGAGGTATTATTGGGTTTAACGGCTACTCCTGAAAGAATGGATGGTGGGGATATTCAAGAAGACTTCCATAATAGAATTGCTGCGGAAATAAGGTTGCCCGAAGCCTTGAATAGAAAATTGCTTTGTCCGTTTCAGTATTTTGGTATTTCAGACAATATTGATCTTACAAACGTGGGCTGGGAAAGAGGACGATACGTGGTGAGTGAACTCTCCAGCATTTACACTTCCAATAATCGACGAATCAGTGACATCATTAAGGCTTTAGAAAAATACACAAAAGATATTCATGAAGTAAGGGCGTTGGGTTTTTGTGTAACTATGGAACACGCCAAGTTTATGGCCCAGAAATTTTTGTTGGCGGGTCTAAAAGCGGATTATTTAACAAGTGAAAATTCTCAGCAACGAACAGCTATTAAAAATCGGTTGTTGAGTAAAGAGATTAATTATCTGTTTGTAGTTGACATATTCAATGAAGGAATTGATATACCTGATATTGATACCGTTTTATTTTTAAGACCCACCGAAAGTTTAACCGTTTTTCTTCAGCAACTTGGGCGAGGACTTCGATTAGCGGAAAACAAGGATTGTTTAACCGTGTTGGATTTTGTTGGGAATTCCCGTCCGGAGTATAATTTCGAGAATAAGTTTAGAGCCCTAATAGGGAAAACTTCTACAACAGTTAAAAAGGAGATTGAAGATAATTTCCCACATTTACCTCTGGGTTGTTCCATCATTTTAGAAAAGGTTGCAAAACAAATTATTCTCGAAAACATTGCTGCAGCTACCACATTAAACACGAATCAATTAATTCTTAAGATTAGGAATTTTGAGCATCAGACCACATTGCCACTGAGTTTGAAAAATTTTATTGAGTTATTCAATATACCACTGGAATTAATTTATAAAAGAGGTGGGTGGAAGCGACTTTGTCAGCAAGCCGGTAAGTTACCAGATTTTATAAGTGTTCATGAAAGTAAGATTGTAAAAGCTGTGTTGGATAAATGGCTTTCCTGTAGCTCCACCAGTTATTTTCAGTTTATTTTAAGTATTGCTAAAAAGAATTTTGATATTCACATTGAGGAGTATAATCAGGATGAAAAGACAATGTTGTTGATGCTTCATTATGATGTGTGGCGCACCGCAGGTGGGTTTGATTCATTAGAAAGTAGTATTCGTGCATTAGGTGAAAATCCTGTTATGGTGGAAGAGATTATAACGGTGTTGGAAATGTTAATCGACCGTATTGATTTCAAAGAAATGGACATTGAACTGCCCTATTCTCAGCCATTGAAGGTGCATGCACGTTATACCCGGGATCAAATTTTAGCTGCGTTTGGATTCAGTTCATTTGAGAAAAAATCTACCATCATGGAAGGGGTAGCAAACAACAAACAATTTAACACCGAACTTTTGTTCATTAATTTGATAAAATCGGAAGAAGATTTTTCTCCTACTACGATGTATGACGATTATGCTATTGATGAAAGGTTGTTTCATTGGCAAAGTCAAAATTCAGTTGGGCCAGATACTCCCAAAGGCGTTTCATACATTAATCATCAAAAAAACGGAAAACACATTTTACTCTTTGTGAGAGAGAAGAGTAAAGGTGAGTTTGATAAACGATTGGGCTATGTATTTATAGGCGCAGGAATGCTTAAAGAGCATTATGGCGCCAAACCAATGAGCATCATATGGGAATTGATTGAGCCGATTCCGCATTACTTATGGCATGATGCTGCCAAACTCCGGATTGGTTAAAACTACACGTACTCATTCTTTTAAAAACACCTGTTTGTATTTCAGGATAATCCCACCAATGTATTTATTGTAAGATGAGTTGTGCTTACGGATTAGCAGCATTGCAATGAGAAGCTAAAGTTCTCACACAACCCTAACCCCCGCGTTAGGGATTGCAGTGGAAAGCGCCCCCGCCAAGGCGAGGGGACTTGGAACGTAAAGCCCGACCCCCCGCCGCGGCGGGGGGGAACGCCATAAAAGTATCTTTAAAAAATATCGGGAATTAGAACCTGGGGCAAGGGATGCCTTTGGTTTCTACCGGACGGTGGATGTAGATGACTGAGATTTCGGAGCCGCCGCGGTTGTTGGTGGCTGCTTTCAGCGAACTCACGTTTACATCGTAGCTGGCGCCAATGCGCAGTCCGCCCACTTCTAACCCTACGTAGGGGATGATGGCATCGTTGAGGCGCATCCAGGATCCTACATATACATTCGTGGGACGGTCTTCGTCTCCTCCGGCTAACAACCCTACCGCACCGCCAAACATGGTTTCACTGGCCTTGTTCTGCATTTGATGGATGAAGGAAGTGCTCACACTTACCACATCGGTAACGGGGAAGGAGCCGCCACCATGTACGGTTAAGCGACCGGTGAGGTACCAGTTCTGATCTTTGAATCCTACCTTGGGCTTGTTGATGTGATACATGGACGCTCCAATGTAATAGTTGTTGAGTCCGTTGGTAGATCCGGAGAATAATAAACCGGCATTAAAATCGAAGTAATTTTGGTTGTTGCCGTTCTGCAATACTTCGCCGGACGCCCCGGTGAAGCCGTTTTGCTGCAACATACTCTCAAATGTGAGTTTGGAAATATCAAGGTTCATGCTGCTGTACGTACCCTGAAACCCTACGCCAATGGTGTTGAAACCATCCGCATCGAGAGCTTTGTGGTATGATAAGGACAGGGAACCGTAGTTGAGTTTAAGCTGACTGTTGGCACTGGCATCAGAAACGCCGGAAATGCCCAAACCAAATACATCACCTTCGGGAATGCGGTTTCTTAAAATCGGTAAATCGAAGGAAGCGCTCGTGGTTACGTAGGCCTTGGGAATGGATGGCCACTGATCTCTGTGATTGGCAGCCAAACGCCATACCCCATCGAATTTGCCGGTAAAGGCGGGATTCAATGTAAGCGGGGAGGCAAAAAACTGTGAAAAATGCGGATCCTGCGCCGAAGCAGCGTACGAAAGCCCAACCACTGTGCAAAGTGACAAAAAGANNCTCATAAAAAACCGATTCAAGTGTATAAAGATAAGTTTTTGCGGCTAATTGCTGCAAGGCGAGGTAATATAATTGTAAAATTTATCCCAATTTCAGAGGGGTTGAAGGTCCTGCTTATATTGATATTCAATCAATTCTGAATTTTAGGGCCATACGCCAGATCGCCCGCATCGCCCAGGCCTGGTACAATGTATCCTTTGGCAGTGAGCTCATCGTCGATGGCACCGCACCAGATATAGGCGCCCGGGGCTTCGCGCAGCACGTATTCAATGCCCACGGTGCAGGCAATGGCGCACACAATGTGTATGTCTTTCAGGGTGCCTTCTTTTTTTAAATAGTGGATGGTTTTTACCAGGGAGGCTCCCGTAGCCAGCATGGGATCGCTGATGATGAGCACGCGGTTGTTGATTTCGGGGCAGCTCATGTATTCCATGCGAATTTCAAAACTGCCATCGGGATGGTGCTTGCGGTAGGCGCTCAGGAAAGCATTGTCGGCCTTGTCGAAGTAGTTCAGCAATCCGTTGTGCATCCCCAAACCGGCACGAAGTACGGTGGCAAGCACGGGTTGTTGTTTCAGCACTTTGCAGGTAGCGGTGCCCATGGGCGTAGTTACCTCGATGTCGGTGGTTTCCATCTGCTTACTGATTTCATAACCGATTACTTCGGCTACGCGCTCGAGGTTTCTGCGGAAACGCATCCTGTCGTTCTGAATGTCAATATCCCTGAGTTCGCTGATCCAGTTGCTTACCAGTGAGTGATGCTCGCTTAAGTTTCTTACCATATTCAATNNACAAAACTATCATAAAATTCTCTTTCTTGATGAGAAAATCCGCCGCCGGATTTATTTTTATGCAAACAACCGTTTATGCGTACGTTATTGTTCTCCCTGATTGCCCTCTGCTGGATGTCTTGTTCCTCTGAATCGAAGAGCCGTTCGGAGGAAGCGAAGTATGAAGAAAGCCGCGAATCTATTGAAGAAATTGAGCAGAAAAAGCCCGCCCGTTTTCTAAAGGCTACCGTGAAGCGGAAGAAAAACATAGTAGGACAAACCGTAGTGCGTGGCACCATTGAGAATACAGCCACGGTGGTTACGTACAAAGACATTGAAATAAAACTGCGCTTTTACAGCAAAACCGGTGCCCTGCTGGAAGAGGATACCGATAAGGTATATGAATCGGTAGGCCCGGGCAGGGAGGCGTCGTTTAAAATGAAATACTTTGCGCCTAAAGATACGGATAGTGTATCCGTAACAGTTATCACTGCATCAATTGCTTCCTAAGAGTGTAAACTGATCTCCGTCGAACAGGCCTTTATCGCTCAGCTTCAGGTGCGGGATTACCAGCAATGCCATGAAGGATAAGGTCATGAACGGAGCGGTGAGGGTACTGCCCAGGGTTTTCTTTACAAACTGATCAATGGCGGTGTAGCTTTCTGCCACCTTGTATCCTTCGTCATGGCTCATGAGTCCGGCTACGGGCAGGGGCAACACGTGCGTGGCCTCATTGCTTACGGCGGATAAGCCTCCGCGGTGTTCGATGATCAGGTTTACGGCGCGGCACATGGCTTCATCGGATGTTCCTACTACTACAATATTATGACTGTCGTGCGCTACCGACGAGGCGATGGCACCGTGTGTGAGTCCGAAGTTTTTAATGAAGGCCACCGCGGGCGGGGCAGGATGGTAGCGGTTGATGACAGCGATTTTCAGGATGTCTTGCGAGAGGTCGGGCACATAATGTCCATCCTGTATACGGGGTGTGAGGGAAAGTTTTTCAGTGATGAGTTGTCCGTTTAATGCACCAATCATCGGAAGCGCGGGTGAGATATCTGCGTTTATGCGTAACTGTTCGGGTATGAGCGGCGTGCAGTTAAACCGGTTGATGGGAGTGGCCGGCGTGGTGGTAATGAGCGATTGTCCGTTCAGGGCCACCGTTTCGCCATTGATGATGGTTTCCAGTACGGAGCAGTCTGTAAGGTTGTTCACCACAATAAAATCAGCGGCATCATGCGGGCGCAGCAGTCCTACCTGNNACAGGGTTTATGCAGGCGGCGCGCAGTACTTTCCAAACATCTATTCCCTGTTGAATGGCCCGTACAAACAGCTGGTTGATGTGTCCTTCGAGGAGGCTGTCGGGGTGTTTATCATCGGAGCAGAACATGATGTGTTGGTCGTACTCGTGCAGGAGCGGGATGAGGGCATCAAAATTTTTAGCGGCACTGCCTTCGCGGATCAGGATTTTCATACCAAGTTGCAGTTTATCCTCTGCCTCTTCTCGCGTGAAGCACTCGTGATCGGTGGAAATACCGGCGGCAATGTAGCGGGCGGCGTCTTCGCCTCTGAGTCCGGGAGCGTGACCGTCAACAGGCTTGCCGTATTTTTTGGCCAGTGCAATTTTTTGCATCACGGCTTCATCCCGGTGCAGTACGCCGGGGAAGTTCATCATCTCACTGAGGTAGTAGATGTCGGGCTGTTGGAGCAGGGTGTCCACATCGTTTACGGTAATTTCATCTCCGGCAGTTTCAAAGGTGGTGGCGGGTACACAGCTGGGGGCACCGAAATGAAATTTAAACGGAACCGTTTTGCCGTTTTTAATCATAAACTGTACACCTTCCATGCCGCATACGTTGGCAATTTCATGCGGATCGCTGATGGTGGCCACGGTACCGTGTACTACGGCCATTTTGGCAAACTCCGACGGAACCAGTAAGGAACTTTCTACATGCACGTGTGCATCTATAAAGCCAGGCATGATAAAGGATGCTCCCTCGCGCGGGGTGGCGTCTACGGTTTCAACAGACACAATGCGTTTATCCGTAAACGTTACGGTGCCGTAAAAAATTTGTTGGTTGAAGATGTCAACGATGTTTCCTGAACGGGTTTGCATAATATTATTTTAAGAGGTCGGGTCTTCTTTCTTTAGTGCGCTGGATGGATTGTTCGTAGCGCCATTCGTCAATCAGTTTGTGGTTGCCGCTGAGGAGTATTTCCGGCACGCGCCAGTTTCTGAATACTTCGGGGCGGGTGTACACGGGCGGGGCTAAGAGGTCGTCCTGAAATGAATCGGTGAGGGCTGAACTTTCATCATTCAGTACACCGGGAATCAGTCGCCCAATGGCATCGGTAATTACGGCCGCGGCCAGTTCGCCTCCGCTGAGTACGTAATCACCAATGGAGATTTCGCGGGTAATGAAATGATCGCGCACGCGCTGGTCGATGCCCTTGTAATGTCCGCAAATCATCATCAGGTTGTTTTGGAGCGATAATTGATTCGCCATTTTTTGGTTGAAGGTTTCACCGTCGGGGGTGAGGTAGATGATATCATCATAGGTAGTATTGGCCTGTAAACTTTCGATGGCATTCACCAGGGGTTCAGCCATCAGCACCATACCGGCGCCGCCGCCGAAGGGATAATCATCTACCTGTGCACGGGCATAGGTGGTATAGTCGCGCAGGTTGATGACGTTCACTTTCAGGATACCTTTATCGGCAGCCCGTTTCATGATCGAGTGGGAGAAGGGGCCTTCCAGCAATCCCGGCACAACAGTTATGATGTCTATTTGCACTTGGTTGATTTAAAATGTTCGTTTATGCGTTATCGTTAAAAAAATCCTCGATATCACGTTGTTGTTTTTTTGTAGGCCGGCCCACCTTGCTCAGTCTTTTTCCGGTATGAAAAGCAGCGGGCTGAAAAGCGGCGGATTCCAATGCTTCGGGTGGGGTAAGGTCGGTGTAATATTGTATGGCTTCAGCATATTTCACGCGGTTGCCTATGAGGCCTTTTACTTCAATTACCCATTTGCGGCTTTCTGTTCTGATATGATATACATCACCGATATGAACGGGTCGTGCGGGTTTCACCGGTTGTTCATTCAGCTTTACTTTATTTTTTTCAATCGCCTCTACTGCCAGCGCGCGGGTTTTAAACATACGGATGGCCCACAGGTACTTATCTAACCTAAGTTTTTCCTTTTCCATACTCCCTCAAAAGTATGAACCATTTTTTATAACGGGAGGAGCTGCTACAAATTGGGGTGTT
>DPFD01000065.1:386-2919 GCA_003534175.1 Chitinophagaceae bacterium | reverse complement strand
AGCGGCAGTGGTGGCCGCCCACGACGTGAGTGAGGTACGCGCATTGAAATCGGCTGATGAAGCACCACGCAGCCCTACTTGCATATCCAGATTGTTGGTATTCGTTGCTGTTACATCACCATATATTACCTGCAGAGTTTGGAGAGATGCCACGCCTCCCCCTTCGTTCAGTATCATTTGAAAATTAAAATTGTCACCTGTAATAGACGGACTGTTATATCTTTTCGTTTGTGTCCATTGCACTACAAACTGCCGGTTGGGCGCGGTACCGCGGGTAAAGGCGTAAATGCTGGAAGAAGGCGTAATGGTTCGTGCGGCGGCGGTAGCGGTGGCATTGGCCGATAAGGTAATAGTGCCGGCTCCCGCATTGAAGGCTATTACAATGGCGCCCACAGGAATACCGCTTGCATTCAGCCGGGTACCGATGCGCACATTGGTAAAGGAACTCACGGCTGTAATCGTGGCCGAACCAGAAGTAATGTTGCCGGTGAAGGTAGCCAGGTTTTGTGAATTCAAATCGCCGTTGAAACCGGCAAAACCATTGTTGTTGCCCGTACCATACAGGTACACTCCTGTATGATCGCTGATGGAAACCCAGGATCCTCCGCCCAAAGTACCGGTCATGGTGGGTACCCCATTGCTGAATGTAAACCATCCGTCACTGTCTAACCCGATATATCCTGTCCCTGCCGGATACGTAGTGCCATTGTAATTAAAAGCAAACGGTAACGGGTAAACGGTAACATCATCATCCCAGGTTTGGTCGAACACGGATGCCGGAGTGGCCTCACCGGCAGGTACACCGGGAGTATACACAGAGGATGACTGCGACCAGATATAGTAAGCTGACACCTGTGCTGATGCAGACTGACTGAGCCCTGTCAGGAGAAGTGAAAAACAAATCAGTAATATGTGTAAAGGTTGTATGCGCATAATGGATAGAATGGATAAAAGGTTAGCAGTGGGTGTGTTCAAAAAACACTTTGGGTGCCTATCGCGATCGAAGCGTATGAAAACGAAGGATCAGGTTGTGGGGTGTTAACTGTACATGGAAGATTACCGCTTGCACCCGCGTATGAATGCCTGATAGAAATGAGGATGAAGCAAGGTTAACCATTACATTGTATAACTTAAAAATGAAGCTCTCCAAATTTAACATTTTTTTAAAATACCAAAAAAAATGATTTTTTGAGGGTGGCAGAGGATGCAACCCTTCTTTTCAGGGTAAAAAAAAGGGCACCCCTGGAGGTGCCCCTTCATGTGTAAGTAAGGAGTTTACCTGATGATTAAGTGCTGAATAGTTTTTTGCTGTTTCGCATCGGTAACAATCAGGATGTATTTTCCTGCAGCAATGTGTTTGGCAGGATATAGGGTATGTGTGGCATTGGATGTTTGAACCTGTAAGCGGCTGGTGAATACTTCCTGCCCGTTGTTGCTGAGCAAACGCACGAGGTACGCTCCCGGATCAACCGCTGTAAAGCGCAGGTGGATGGTTTTGTTCTCCACCGGATTCGGATAAACCGCAATTTGTCCGTTGCTTTCGAGGGCGTTTACTTTCACAATCGGACTGTATTGCACCAATCCATTCTGGCTGATGGCTTTAATACGGTAGAAGTTATCCTGTTTCAGCGGACTCAAATCATGTTGCAGATAGCGTGCGCTGCCGCCATTGTTGGCTGTGGGGTTTGTGGTAATGATGCCTGTGAACTGTACCCCGTTTTCGCTGCGCTCTACTTCGTAAATACGCATGTCGGTTTCATTTTCTGTTGTCCAGCGTACAGCCACTGTGTTATCACGGTTACGGGTAGCCGAAACAGAGGTAATGGTTACCGGTACCGGTGCCATGGCTTTCTGGAATACCAGCATAAAGCGGTTGGCAGCATACGAACCCGGTTCAGATGCCGTAGCGGTAAAGGTGTACGTGCTGATGTTCGACAGGCTCACCGGTGTTGTGGTTTGCAGGTGCTGATCAATCAGGAAGGCCGTCAATCCCTCCCCGTCCAGCATAGACGGGTTGAATTCAAGCTGATAGGTTTGAGCCCTCAGCTGGCCTAAGGTATAATAGATGGTATCGCTAACCAGTACCGGTTTACGTCTTTCCACCGCGAGGTGCACATCGTTACGGATCAATCCGAAATTCTCACCGGTGTTACCAATCTTCTGTGCATCCTTCACATCTACTGCATTGCTCCACACATCGTGGAACTGAACTGCATTACCATCCAGCAGGATATTTTCGTTCGGCTGCATCACATATAATTGAGTGCGAATACTGCGGATATTTTCGTGTGTTGCGCGGCTCACGAGGTTACTTCCGGCAATTTTCGCTTCTTCTGTAAAGGTTACTGATCCATTGGTTCCACCGGTGGATTGAGATGAAAACACCAGGAAGGCCTGTCCGCTTTCAATGGTGTTTTTCACACTGCCCGGGGCTCCGTAGCTGCCTCCGCCCGGTGTTACACGGTAGTTGCCATCAAAATCTTTCACAAAGGTTTGATAACCTCCCAGTCCGTAGGACGACCCAACCCCCATA
>DPFD01000065.1:0-357 GCA_003534175.1 Chitinophagaceae bacterium | reverse complement strand
TATACATCTGCCAGGTTATCAAACGCAACCCCGGGAGAAGTAAGATCGATGGCTGAGGCGAAGGGGTTTCCTACCGACTGGAATTTACCTGCGGTAACCGGAACTACCGGTGGAGCATAAACGCCATTAGAGTATAAACGTCCTTTAGTACGCAGCGTGGTAGGTGTGGCTGCAGCCGTGGAGGTAATGACACTTCGTTCACCCCGAACCAGAATCATATATCCGTTCGGATGCTGAATAGATCTGTTGGCCGTGCTGGTTACATCGTCCCAAATACCGGCGGCTGCATTAAATATTTTTAATGTGGCACCGGCAGGGGTACGTACATCAAACCCTTCTGCTACGGCATTGGCCAGC
>DPFD01000245.1:1713-9120 GCA_003534175.1 Chitinophagaceae bacterium | reverse complement strand
CCGCATTGTGGTGGGCAGCATCAGTTTAACGTATCCGGCCCGATATATATTCAATAACCAAAAGTTTTTTGAATTTGATGTACTGCCGAATCCTGACGGAAATTTTCTCTCTATCGTAAGTTTTAATTATGGTTCGGTAGCCCCTGTGCTTTACGACCGTACCGAAGGGAAACGATATGTGGCAGACNNATATCTCTACTCCAGGTCAGGTGAAATTTGTATTGCCTCCCTCTGCCGTATCCCGCAACATGGTGTTGGTGAATTACGAAGCAACCTTCGCGATGCCAATACCTGCATTGCAGCAAAAAAACTTTACTGATTTTTCCAACCCGTCTCTGCACGGAAATTATCTGATTATATCTCATCCGGCTTTGTATGATGATGGAAACGGTATCAACTATGTGGAACAATACCGTCAGTACCGCAATAGCATTGCCGGAGGTGGTTATGATGCCAAGATTTATAATATTGAAGAACTGACCGATCAGTTTGCATATGGTATTAAACAGCATCCGGCTGCGGTGCGCAGTTTTGCCGCTTATGCCCGTCAGCAATTTTCAAACACACCCCAATATCTTTTCATCATTGGGCGAGGTATGAATTACGTTGAACACAGAAACAATGAGCAGCGTCCTTTAACTCAGCAGATAAACTTAGTGCCCACCTTCGGCTGGCCGGCATCTGATAACCTGCTGACAGCTGCGCATGGTACTGTAACGCCGCTGATACCCATTGGGCGACTGGCAGCAGTAAATGGTGCAGAGGTAAAGGGCTATCTGGATAAAGTGATTGAATACGAACAGGTACAGCAACAACCTACCAACAGTATCACTTCCTCCGGATGGATGAAAAATGTATTGCATGTGGCAGGAGGAAAGGATTCAGCTGAAAATGCGTTGTTTGTTCAGTACATGAATGGTTATGCCAACATCATCCGTGATACTTCTTTCGGTGCCTCCGTAGAAACATTTTCCAAAACATCTACAGGTGTTATCCAGCAGGAAAACAATCAGCGCATCCGCGAAATTTTACAAAATGGTGTAGGCTTTATCGGGTACTTCGGGCATTCCTCGGCCAACACTTTTGAATTCAACCTTAGTGAACCGGAGCAATACAACAATGCGGGCAAATATCCATTCTTTAATGTGAGTGGCTGTAGTGCCGGTGATTTCTATGTTTATGATCCGTTGAGGCTGAGTGGCAATAAAACCATTTCAGAAAAATATGTGCTCGCACCCAACCGGGGAAGCATCGGGTTCCTGGCGGATACGCACTTTGGTATTCCTCCGTTTCTGAATTTTTATAACCTCGCATTATACAATGCCATTACCCGAACACTGTATGGCAAAACCATCGGAGAACAAATTCAGCATACTGTAAATTCACTGGGAGGTGCAAACCCCAATGTGGAATTTCTGTATCGCATACACCTCGAAGAAATTACCCTGCATGGTGATCCTGCCATTCGTGTGAATCATTTTGAGAAACCGGATTATGTGATAGAAGATCAGGGTGTGAAACTTTCACCGGGCATCATAACGGTGGCGGATAACAGCTTTGAACTGAGTGTAAAAATGCAGAACATCGGAAAGGCAGTGAATGATACCATTCGGGTGGTAATTCAGCGCCTGCTCGATGATGGTACCACAACGGTGCTGTACGACCGCCGCATCCGTGGTATCTATTATGCTGATTCCATTACGCTGGATGTGCCTATCAATCCGGTGACTGACAAGGGCAGGAACCGCATCACCATTACACTGGATGAAGGTGACGCAGTGGATGAGCTGTTTGNNACCAAGGAGTTCTACATTTTTGAAGATGAACTGAGACCGGTTTGGCCATATCAGTACGCCATTGTAAATCAGCAGAACATCACCTACTATGCATCCACGGCCAACCCGCTGTCGGCTGTACGGCAGTATACCATGGAGCTGGATACCACGGCACTCTTTAACTCACCCTATAAAAAAACTTACAACAACAGTGGTGGTGGCGGTATCGTGGAATTTAATCCCACAGATATCACCTTTAATGATGGAACGGTGTACTACTGGAGAGTATCCATGGTACCTACCGGTACGCAGGATGTAATCTGGAACGGTGCATCTTTCGTGTATCTTCAGAACAGCACCGAAGGGTATAACCAATCTCATTATTTCCAGCACCTGAACAGTCAGTACGATGATATCAATCTGGGCACAGACCGCGTGTTTCGGTTCGACAGGCTGGAGCGGTCTTTAACGATTCGCACCGGATTGTTCCCATTCTTTAATTACGACAGAATCAATGTAAACCTCGATTTTAATCAGCTTGAACTGTACGGATGTATTTACAACAACATACAGATTTATGTTTTTGACAGTACAACCCTCACACCATGGCGAAACCAAACGGTAAGTCCGGGTTTTGGCCGGTTCGGCAGCAATGCGGTTTGTCCTAATAGTGCTACTCCTACAGATCCAACAAGGATATTTTTTGAATTCCCGTATAATAATCCGGTGTACAGAAAGAATGCCATGGATTTTCTGGACCTGATACCCGACGGGCACTATGTGGCTATCACGAACCTCGGAAACAGGAATACCAACAACTCCTTTATTCAGCAATGGATGGATGATACCTTAGCCTTAGGTTCGGGCAATTCACTGTATCACAAATTGAAGTCTATCGGCTTTACCGAAATCGACAGCTTCTACAGGAATCTTCCGTTCNNATCCTATACACCTACCCAGGTGATGGGCCCAAGAGATTCATCTCATATTGATGTAAGCTTCCAGCTGTTTTCAACCAGCACCCACGGAACCATTACCTCACCGCTGCTGGGTCCGGCAACAGCATGGCAACAGTTGCAATGGGATGGTACCAGCAATGATCCCGATATTACAAAAGATACTACTGCCATTGAAGTGTGGGGTGTGCGGGGAGATGGTACTACAGAGCGATTGTCAACCGTGTACCAATCGCGGGATACGTCTATTTCATTCATTGACGCACAGACTTATCCTTATTTGCGGTTGAGGATGCTCAACAGCGATCAAACCTTTGGTACTCCATATCAATTGGATTACTGGAGGGTACGAGGAGATTTTGTACCGGAAGGAGCCGTAGCACCGAACCTGTATTTCCAGATGAGCGATACGGTTGAACAGGGCGCGCCGATTGAATTCGGACTGGCATTCAAAAACATCAGCAGTGCAAACTTCGACAGCTTGCTGAAAGTAAAACTCACCATCACCGACCGGAACAATCAGGTGCATGTGTTGCCGGTGCCACAGCGCAAGGCACTGGTATCGGGCGATACCCTTAAAGTAACGTATACCATTGAGAGTGCGAACTTCCCGGGCATGAATACCTTGTTTATTGAATTCAATCCGGATGATCATCAACCGGAACAGAGCCATTATAACAATGTACTCTACAAAACATTCTTTGTGAAAGAAGACCGGGTGAATCCGCTGTTGGATATCACTTTCGACGGAGTGCATATCCTCAACCGAGATATTGTAGCATCCAAGCCGGGCATCCTCATAAAACTGAAAGATGAAAACCGGTACATGGAACTTAAAGACACGGCTTTGCTGAAAGTGTTTGTGAGATTTCCGGATGAATCCGCACCACGCCGCTATTACTTTAACGACACCATGCGTTTTATTCCGGCCAACATCAGCAATGGAGACAACACCGCCAGCATAGAGTTTAACCCTTACTTCCCGGTAGATGGAGAGTATGAATTGATCGTGTCGGGCAGGGATGTGGTTGGAAATGAAGCCGGAGCTATTGAATATCGTGTACTCTTTAACGTTATCAATAAGCCGATGATTTCAAATCTGCTGAATTATCCGAATCCGTTTACTACTTCCACTGCGTTTGTGTTTACAGTTACAGGCAGTGAAGTACCACAGAACATCCGCATTCAGATACTAACGGTTACGGGTAAGATAGTAAGAGAAATTACCAAAGAAGAACTGGGTCCTATTCATATCGGCAGAAATATCACATCGTTTAAATGGGATGGTACGGATATGTACGGACAGCGATTGGCCAACGGCGTGTATCTCTATCGGGTGCTGACCAATCTGAATGGCAGACGACTCGATAAATACAGGGCTGCCGGCGATAATACCGATAAATACTTCAACAAAGGGTACGGAAAAATGTACCTGATGCGATAAAGAAAAAGATGAAACAATCAGGCTGCCTTGGTGCAGCCTTTTTTTATGGGTTCACACCCGGGGGGTGGTGTAATTTCCTGCGCCGGTTCCACCACTTTCGGATGATTGTCGCTGCCGGTTGTTCTACCATGGCATGAAACAGCAATGAAACGATGATCATGCAGAGGAATATAATCCACACATTGGGGTGAATGTAAAGGGCAATCCATCCTGCTACAAAACTTGTATGTAACAGATAGAAAGAATAAGTAGCATTTCCCATACGTAACATCCAGGGAGTGCTCAGCAATGATTTCAACAGCGACTGCTCATAAATCAGGCCGTAAAAAACAATCATGATGCCCACCGGGAGCACAAGATGATTGATGCCTATTCCCCACCAGGTATCTACACCATTCACAGTGCCGTAATGAACTGCAATGCCATACTGTGCAACAATCACCGCCAGTACCAACGCGCAGCCGGTTAGGGTAGGATAGGGAATGCGCTGAAGCAGCCGGTTGCTGAATCGGCCCTGCACTACATAAGCGAGATAAATGCCACAGGCAAATTCAAAGGCCCTGCCGAAAAATGTGGTGAGGAAAGTGAAATGGTAGTTTGAAAAAAATCCATCCACCGGAAACAATCGAAAACAAAAGGTGAGCAGCACCCCGAGGATGTACATGTACAGCACAAAGGCTATCAGTCCGCCGGGCTTTTTCACCCAAAGAAAAATGAGCGGGGCAATGAGGTAAAATAATTCTTCAACAGACATACTCCAGCTCGGGCCAATCCCCGTGAGATAGTATTCAGATGAGAATCCCTTCAGTAGTGTGATGTTGTACAGGTAAGTTTTGGTGAGCGATTGAGAGCCGGGTTCATCCAGCATCCATTTTAAAAAAAAGGTAGCTGAAATCAACAGAATAAGTATCGGAAATACCCTTGACATGCGGTTCACCAGATAGTCGGCTATAGTACTTCGTTTCAGCGTTCCCGTGGTGAAATACCTGTAGGTGATTAAAAAGCCGCTGAGTACAAAAAAGAACGACAGGAAAGAGAAAAACTGATGCGTAAATGCATACAATGCATGGGTTTCGCTGAACGGATTGAAATGTTTGAAAAAGATAAGGAACACACACAACGCCCGGATACCGGTTAGTGCAGGCAGAAATGGAGCAGTGGTTTTGGACGTCATCTCACATTAAACATAATACAGATTTGCTAAACCAAAAAATCAACGCGCGCGTTCCCGTTTAAACAAATGCAGGGCCATGAGGATGATGAAAGGAGTAAGGGTTAGAAAAAACCGGCTATGCCATTCATCGCAAGTCATCATTACAAAAACCCAGTGTATCATTACTAGTGCTATGGAAAACACCATCAGGCCATTCATTTTTTTTCTCCATAACGCCAACCCAATACTCAGATATAATGGATAAAAGTATAATCCCAGTAGGATGTTGTGCATGGTGGAATACCACGGACGGAGCAGTCCGAAAAATGCCATTGTTTTTTGAGCGGCCAGTTGCAGGAAGTGCGGAAAGTTGTGCACGATGTAATACAGCAATCCATACAGCGATTGAGGCTCTTCCGTTAGCTTCAGGGTGGCGTGAGTAGATAATGCAGGTGCATCACAAATAATGTGCTCCCGCAGAAAGGGTTCCATTACGTTGATGCCTCCTCCGGTTCTCATAGCCGCATCTACCCAAACCAGTACGCCGGCCAGTGGCAGCAACAGCATCATCCAGCGCAGGACAACCGGAACAGCAGAAGCACGATAAAATCCGTAGATAACGGTTGCCGCTACAATAAATACTCCTGTAGGCCTGGTGATGCAAAGGGTGATTAGTACCAGTATGGTAACGGCCAGCCATCCGCCACTGCGGGTTCCCTTTCGAAATAACAGGTAGGCGTACACGATAATCAGGCTGAAGAAAACAGATTCGGTATAAATGAATGTGTTGTACAACTGGTAAGGAATGCAAAGCAGTAACAGAGCGCTGCCTGTGATAGTCAGAAACCGGNNAATGTAGAGCCAGCAGGTTTAACAGCAGGTGCACCGCATAATTCAGCCAGAAGTGTCCGAGCTGAAGGGAAACGGATGAAAGTAAAATTTCGGTGAGGTAGGTATAGTAAATTGGACTGCTGAAGGGTAAACCCTGATTGAAGTGTTCGGCTTCACGAATGATGCGCAGGGCTTCCCCTTCAGTATATAGCGGGTTCATCCACCATATACCGCCCTGAATGAATACCCATACAATGCTCAGGATCAGCAGGTGCGGATAGGCGGTAAAATATTTTCCCGGCGTCATGCACGATGGATTCGGTGAATGTATTTCCCTATCAGATCGAACTCAATGTTCACCACACTTCCGGTTTTAAGCTGATGCATATTGGTATGCTCCATGGTATAGGGAATGATGGCAACGGAAAAAGTGTTTTCACCCACATTGAAAATGGTTAAACTGATTCCGTTGAGGGCAATGGAGCCTTTTTCTATGATGAGCGGGCAATAGCCGTTACCAAGGCTGAAGGTAAATACTGTACTACCGTTCTGGTCATGAATTTGTGTACAGGTAGCTACCTGATCTACATGCCCCTGAACAATGTGCCCGTCCATTCTGCCATTCATTTGCATAGCCCGTTCCAGGTTGATGGTATCGCCCGGCATCCAGTGATTGAGATTGGTTTTTAACAAGGTTTCTTCTACAGCCGTTATGCGGTAGGCGTTTTCGGCTGTGTTGAGTCCGTCAACCGTTAAACAAACCCCATTATGGGCAAGGCTTTGATCAATTTTAAGTTCGGGAGTGAGCGGTGATGACAGCCAAAGGATTTTATTTTTGCCGCTGGCCTCTGAACTGAGCACCCGGGCTGTGTTTTCAATGATTCCGGTAAACATGTTTCAAATTTCGGGTTTTTATGATGATTTTTTCTTTTTTAAAAAAGAATCCATTACCTTTGCGTCCCGCTTAGAAGGCGGTATTCAGCAAATAAAAAAAGAGGTATTACAATGTTAATTATCGATTCCAAAGATTGCGAAAACATCGACAAGGCTCTGAAGAAGTACAAAAAGAAGTTCGAAAAGAGCCGTATTTTAATGCAACTGCGTGACAGACAATCGTTTACAAAACCATCCGTAAGACGTCGCACAGAGGTATTGAAAGCTGTTTACAAGCAACAAATCGCTTCCGGTAAAGTAGAGCTGTAAATTATTAACCTCCAGCAATAGATTAAACTGATTGCCAATGCTTAC
>DPFD01000245.1:166-1678 GCA_003534175.1 Chitinophagaceae bacterium | reverse complement strand
TCCTTCCTGCATTACCTCCGTTTTCAGAAGCGGTATGCACAACACACCTTGCTGGCATATGCCCATGACCTCAACTCTTTTGAGCAATACCTGAAGGAGACCTATCCGGATGAAGTGCCGGCAAAAGCTGCCCCTGTAATGATTCGTTCTTGGCTGGCTTCCATGAGGGAGAGCGGCATTCAGGCCAGGACCGTGAACCGGAAGATATCCGCGCTGAAATCATTCTACAAATATTTAATGAGGGAACAGGTGATTGAGCTTAGTCCGATGACAGCCATCTTATCCCCGAAAGTAAAAAAGCGATTGCCACAATATGTAGAGAAGCAGGATATGGACCGTTTGTTTCAGGACGATGTTTTTCCGCAGGATTTCAAGGGCCAAACAGAACGGGTCATCCTTCAAATATTATATGCCACGGGCATCCGCCGGTCGGAGTTGCTGAACCTGAAGGAGCAGCATATTGATTTCAGTAATCAAACCATAAAGGTATTGGGGAAGGGCAGTAAAGAGCGCCTGATTCCGGTGAGTGCCTCCCTGTTGGCGTTACTTCGAGAGTACAGGGAATTAAAAAAGCAATTGAACGATGCGGCCGACCGGGAATACCTGCTGGTGAATGAAAAGGGAAAAAGATTACACAGCGGGTTCATTTACAACACCGTAAAGCGTTACTTGAGTACGGTAACCACCATCCAGCGACGGAGCCCGCATATATTACGACACACATTTGCCACACATCTTACCGGCAACGGTGCTGATTTGAATGCGGTAAAGGAGTTGCTCGGACACAGCAGCCTGGCGGCTACCCAGGTGTACACCCACAACCATATAGAAAAGCTGAAAGAAATTCACAAAAAAGCGCATCCTAAATCATAATTTTTCCCGTAAATTTATAGTCCGGTGTAAGTGTAGTTTTTTTGCGGCCTCCACTACCGGAATATTGACGTTGAAATTTTTTAAAAAAGTGACATCCTCTTAAACTATTCGCCTATTTCGCAACGTTACCTATACATTCTTATCACTTAAAAAAAGCGGACTATGAACGTTAACATTCAAACAGTGCACTTTGATGCAGATGGCAAGTTGCTGGAATTCATTCAGCGCAGGATTGAGAAAATCAAGCAGTTCCACGACAGAGTCACGCATATTGATGTTTTTTTGAAGTTGGACAATATCGTGCATCAGATTAAAGACAAGGTAGTGGAGATCAGGGTTTCGATTCCCCGCCATGAGTTCTNNAAGTTCTTTGTGAAACAATCATCTAAATCGTTTGAAGAAAGTTTTGACAACGCGCTGGATTCAATGATCAACCAGATTAAAAGAAAGAAAGAAAGGCTGGCAGCCTGATACAAACGACAAAAAAACTATGTATCCCGCCTGAAAAGGCGGGTTTTTTTATGCCGGATTTTCATCTTTAAAAAGTTGAAAAAAATTATTTTATCAAAGTTTTTGTATTCATCAAATTCCATTACCTTTGCCTTCCCAAAAAACAGGGTGCCTCCGAGTGCCCTGAAA
>DPFD01000245.1:0-137 GCA_003534175.1 Chitinophagaceae bacterium | reverse complement strand
TAATCAGTAGGTCGCAGGTTCGACTCCCGTCTTCGGCTCAAGCAGTTCATTATTGAAGCCAATGGAAGGGGTGGTTCTCCGGTTCAACTCCCAACTTCGTTTCGATTTTATACCGGGCAGTTACCAGAGTGGCCAAA
>DPFD01000178.1:17513-22596 GCA_003534175.1 Chitinophagaceae bacterium | reverse complement strand
GCGGCACGAGCACAAAAATAGGTGTGGTGGATTCCGAAGGCCGCATTACCGAACATTTTACGATACTAACGTCGGAGTATAAACGACATACAGATTTTATCAGGGAAATTCAGCGCCTGCTGATGCCGGTGATAGAGCAAGCCGGAAAAGATGATTGTTTGGGCATTGGTGTGGGAGCTCCCAACGCCAATTATTATACCGGCAACATTGAACACCCGGTGAACCTGAACTGGAAAGGCATTACGCCTTTGGGTGCTGACTTGCAGCAGGCCATGGGACTTCGCGTAAAAATTACCAATGATGCCAATGCGGCAGCCATGGGTGAACATACGCTGGGAGCAGCCAAACCCTTTGCGCATTGCATAGTGCTTACCCTGGGTACCGGAGTGGGTTCAGGTATTATCATCCACAACGAATTGTTATTGGGGAAAGATGGATTTGCAGGTGAACTCGGACATACGATTGTACTTCCCGGTGGCAGATATCATCCCGGCTCCGGATTGAGGGGCACGCTGGAAGCCTATTGCAGCGCCCCGGGAGTAGTGCAAACGGCTGTAGAAAAACTGGATAGCGGCGAATACCAAAGCATATTAAGCCGGTGGAACAAACAGGAAATCACTTCCAGGCACATTACCGAAGGTGCACAACAGGGCGACAGGCTATGCCGGGATGTATTTGAAGAAACTGGAAGTTTACTGGGAATGGCGATGGCCAATTTTGCGCATTTTTCCTCGCCCGAAGCATTCATATTTTTCGGCGGGTTAAGCCGTGCCGGCAATTGGTTGATTGAACCGGCGCGCCATTCGATGGAAGCCCATCTGCTGGAAGTATATAAAAATAAGATTCAGGTACTGCCGGGCAGTTTACCCGAATCCGATGCGGCCATCCTCGGTGCGGCATCCCTGGTGATGAAATAAAAGTGAAATAACGGTTACGCGCACACGATTATAAACAAGCTTATCCCCGTTCACTAAAGTCAGCACTCAAATTTTTTGCAAACATATCAGGCAGATAAACCCGTCAGGATGCAGACAGCTCCTTTTCCTTCAGCCAGGCGTTTCGGCCCCAGCCCGGAATAACGTGTTTTTCGCTGTGGTAAGAAGAACGCACCAACGGACCGCTCTCTACATAATCCAGGCCCAGGTTATAACCAATCTCCCTGTATTCCGCGAATTCATCCGGATGAATAAACCGGTCTACTTTTAAATGTTTTGGAGTAGGCTGAAGGTATTGCCCGATGGTAACCACATCTACCCCGCTGTTGGCAAGGTCTTTCAGTGTTTGAATCACTTCATCGCGTGTTTCACCCAGGCCGAGCATGATACCGCTTTTGGTGCGCATACCTCCCTCTTTTAAAATTCGGAGGGTTTCCATACTCTGATGGTATTTGGCCTGTACGCGCACCTGGCGTGTAAGCCTTTCCGTTGTTTCGATGTTGTGTGATACCACTTCAGGATGTGCATCAATGATGCGCTGAATATTTTCACGCTGTGCTTTAAAATCGGGCACCAGGGTTTCCAGGGTGGTATCCGGATTCAGTGCTTTCACCGCACGGATGGTGTTGTACCAGATAATGCTGCCGCCATCTTTCAGTTCGTCACGGTCAACCGATGTAATCACCGCATGTTTCACTTTCATCAGATGAATGGCTTCGGCTACGCGTTGGGGTTCGTCCCAATCTACCGGATCCGGCCGGCCGGTGGCCACTGCACAAAAACCGCAACTCCGCGTACAGATGTTGCCAAGAATCATAAAGGTGGCAGTACCGGCTCCCCAGCATTCGCCCATATTCGGACAGTTGCCACTTTCACAAATAGTATGCAGTTTATGCGTATCCACCAGGTTACGCACATGCTTATATTCTTCACCAATTGGCAACTTTACCCGAAGCCAGCTCGGTTTTTTTATATGTACTTTTTCATCAGTCGAACTTCCACAACTCATCTCAAATCTGTTTAATGTTATTTCCTTTTACCAAACATAATGGCTACGTAACCCGACACAAACAGGCTGCGGGGATCACGAAAAATCATCTGTTCAATTGCTTTGGTGTAGTATTCTACATGTAAACCCACTTCGAGGGCACTGACCATCTCATTGCTTTTGCCATAATCAAACCTTACCGCGGGTTTTGCATAGAAACCGGGCACCACTTTCATCTGGTTCCATCCGCTTCCGAAATTGGGTCCTTCCACAATCACGCCTCCCACAAACAACGCGCTGTCGTCCTGATAACGGATGGATTTATATCCTCCATTCGGATCTACCACGGTTACTTTATACGGACGCAGCAAACCCAAACTAACCCCACCGCCCATATTCGCTGTGATGCTTACCCCGTTCTTATTGGTTTTGTTGCCTAATAAATAGGTGTACTGAGCTCCCAGTTTTACAGGANNAAATAATTGATTTTACCATAAATAACGGGAGAACTGGAGAAGAAACTCACATTAATCTTTTCTTCTTTATGATGCTTGCGCTCCATGATATCCAACTGGAACAACAAACCTTTGCGGGGAGATTTGGCACGTCCAATTTCGAAAAAACCGCCATATCCGTCGTTATGCAATTTGGCGCCAAATGCAAAATGCTTTCTATATGTAATCACGCCCTCTTCTTCCTGGCGGCTGATGGCAATGGAGCGCTGCCGGCGTTCTTCCTTGCGGGTGAGCTTGGGAGTATCTTCATTCTGCGCCCATACATCGGCTGAAACAGCCGTAAACACAGACAGCAGCAGCAACATTTTTTTCATAATTGCCATTTACAGCGGTAAATTTAGGCAAAAATACGTTCATCCTCACACAGTGAACGATTTATACACACTCACTGATTGAATTAACAATATCATGACAGCATCATTAGAATACACCGGTGAATTGCATTGCCATTGCACCCATCTTCAAAGCGGCTCCTCTATTGAAACAGATGCCCCTACCGACAACCGTGGAAAGGGCGAACGGTTTAGTCCTACCGACCTGTTGTGCGTATCCCTGGGCACCTGCATGATTACCACGATGGCCATTAAAGCCACCGATATGGGAATTGAACTCAGGGGAACGCGACTGGATGTAACNNGAAGTGGATGTGGTGCTACACCTGCCGGCACTACAACTGGAGGAAAAGGATAAAACCATTCTGGAACGCACGGGCAATCAATGTCCGGTGATGAAGAGCATTCATCCCGATGTACAGGTACGGGTGAAATATTTATGGGGATGAGGTTGGGTTGAGCAGGAATGCTCCTACGGCACAATCGAGGCACTTTCTTTCATCACAATAATTCCGTTTCAGGAAAATCATGGCCTGAGTTTCTCCGGCGTTTCCGGCCTTACAGCCTAATGCGGCAAAACTACGGATGATGTGGTTTTGTTCTGCGGGCATTTGTTGCAGCCAAAGCATCATGCGCTGGGTTAACGCCTCATTCTTGTTTAACCGGGCATATCCAACCATTACCGGTATTACCGCATTCAGCATCAAGTGCATACCCAATTGCCTGCCTGTTATTTTTACACTATAGGTTGATGGCTGATCGAATTTAAAATGATGATGCCAGTACGGGTGAGCTTCTACTTTAAACAGGGTCAGACAATCTTTCCAATGAGACGTATTTTTAATGGTATCGAATAAATTGTCGGATTGAAGCATCAGTTGGGCAAGTTGAGATAAGCGTATCCCCGGAAAATTAGCCGGCCGCATCCGCAGCCAATGCATGCTGCTATGTATAGACCTGAGTTTATACTTCGATTTTAAAAACTGAAACTCCCTGCGCAGCATATTGGGATAGTCTTCTGTAAAAGGTTCATTCAGCAATCCGGCCAGGCCCATGATCATCGCTTCTACCCTGGCTTCCACTGAGCGCTCCCTNNCCCGCCACAACTTCGTGTATGGTATAACGTGAGCCAGTTCGCTGAATGCATTGCTGTTGATACCGGGTGCAAATTTTGAAACCAACATATGCCATAGAATATTATCCCAGTGATATGTATATTTTTCGCACAATGCCTGCACCATTAGTATTTGTTCTGAAATTCGTTCAAGCACCATGCGGTCGAGCCACGATTGCCATATCAATGGCTGCACATCTTTCAATGAATGGCTACAGGCTACAAAGGCGGAAGAATCCATCAGATGCTGGTAGCGGTGCAACAGGCTATGGGCAATGCGATCTCCCAGTACCAGGGTAGGTATTCCGGGAAGTTCTTTGCCTTCATAGGTATGTACCACGTGGAGAATCACATTATCGTAATGCTGGCTGCTGTCGTGCGCATGCCGCTGCCAGTCACCGGAACGCAGGTGTAGTTCCACACTACCTGCCAGCAGTATATCGCCTATTCTGACCTGAGCATGGATGAAGTCGGGTCCCTGATGTTCATTCCACCGGCCGGGATGAACCACTTCAACGGATTGCCCGTCTACCGTACGCAAATGATGCGCATTGTAATGCCTGAACAACCAGATAAACTGAAAAAGTTTTTCGCGCATGCAAGGGATTTACCCGCAAACTACAGGTTGTACCCAAGCAGACAACCATACTTCCCCTGTTTGTACCCGGAGGGGTTATGCAATAATTTTCAACTGTTGCAAAAGCTTGTACACCCTGTTCACCGGCAATCCCATCACGTTGTAAAAATCTCCCTGCACAGACTGTATCCCCACCACCCCAATCCATTCCTGAATGGCATAAGCGCCGGCCTTATCGAAGGGTTTGTACGTGTGTACATAATGATGAAGCTGTGAGGGCGTGAGTTCATTGAACTGCACAAAGGTGGTATCTGAAAACACATGAGGCTGACCTTGATGCAACACCGCTACACCTGTAATCACACGATGCCGGTTACCCGAAAGTTTGGTGAGCATCTTTACCGCCTCCTCTTCATTTGAAGGTTTGCCCAGAATAACCTCATCACAAACCACGATGGTATCAGCAGCGAGAATAGCCGGATGGCTGGTTTGATGATATACAGTCAGGGCCTTATGCAGTGCGATATGTTCCGCGGCTTCCTCAAATGATAATCCTTCGGGGAAGGATTCATCCGTATCAGCTGCAATTACGTCAAACTGTATTTCTGCCCATTCCAGCAGC
>DPFD01000178.1:17250-17483 GCA_003534175.1 Chitinophagaceae bacterium | reverse complement strand
TAAAACAAACACATTGAAAGAATGCCGGCAAGCATAACCCACTTGATTTGCGTGCTCATCCGGTGGAAGTGTGCCGCGGTAACCGCCTGCTTCAGGGGTTTCAGCAGCATGAGCAATGGTATCCATACCAATGCCGCCACATAAACCGCTTGCCAGCGCCAGCCGGTTTTAAACGCATACAGCGTTATGAACGCAAGGGCTGCGAGCAACACAATCTGCCAAACGGCCACAAA
>DPFD01000178.1:13404-17232 GCA_003534175.1 Chitinophagaceae bacterium | reverse complement strand
ATGGGCATGGTACGGCACTGGTACTGAGCATCTCCTTCCATATCTTCCAGGTCTTTTATCACCTCACGTATCAGCGACAACACAAAGGCGAAGCCCGCGTATGCCATGGTTAAAATAAAAAACTTTCGGATATCGAAGGGATAAGATGCCATCTTCCAGTTACCATCGCCAATGATTTTTGCACCTGCAAAGAAATAAACCACTACTATCACCCAGGCCGTTAATGCCGCAATAATGACGTTTCCCGTTAGTACTTGTTTCTTAAACGTGGTGGAGTAAAACCAGAGCAAAAGAATGCAACCGGCATTTCCCAGTGCTATGATGTATGTTTTGGTTTTGTAGCTGATATAGATACTCAGCACAAGTCCGATAACGGAGAGGCATAGGTGCCAGAAAATAGCCCACCGTCTTTTCACTATCCGGTTTACCACTATACGGCCGGGCCGGTTCACCGCATCTATCTGTAAATCGAAATAATCATTGATGATATATCCGGCAGCGGCTATACATACAGATGCTATCACCAGCAGTATGAAAAGCCCTCCCTTGGATTCAATCCATGCATTTTTGGGATACTGCTCTACCACAGCCCGTAGTACGCAGGTAAAAAACAATGTTTGTGTGAGTACAATGAAAAACAGATTGCGCCATCGCACCAGTTTCATAAAAGCAGCGAATAATTGCATGGCGTCAGTTTTATAAGGTGGATGGTACCGACTGGTCGTTTGTCCAGTTGCCCTGTAACTTCATGGTTTTTTCAATCACATCGCGTACACAACCGGTGCCGCCGGGCAAGGGTGAAATATACCTGGCCAGTTGAACAATTTCAGGAACGGCATCTGCCGGGCAACACGGTAATCCGGCCAGCTGCATCACCTCCATATCTGGCACATCATCTCCCATATATAAAACCTCCTCGGGTGAGAGGCCGTTGCTCTTGATGAACCGTTGTAAAATTTCCGATTTATTTTTCACCTGCATGTGCACATCGGTAACGCCTAATCGCTCCAGTCTGATTTTCACACCGGCAGAGAAACTTCCGGATATAACAATTACATGGTAACCTTTATTGATGGCCAGTTGCAGCGCATAACCATCGCGTATATGCATCCGGCGAAGCATATCACCTTCTTCAGTAACCAGCACCGTGCCATCCGTTAGCACACCATCTACATCCAGTGCAAATGCCCGGATGGGCTTAAAGGCAGACAGCACGTTCATATTCAATGGTTTTATAATTATATGCAAACCTAAATTAAAATAACATTACGGCATACAAATTGCTATTTTGTGATGCGGAAAATAAATGAACCGTCGTATGCACATCAAACAGCTGTATGTAACCGGAATAGTTATGGGGTTGATGGCAGCCTCCTGCAGTGAACCGGAACAAACCCAGACGCCTCCTCCCGTTGTATATAAGAAAGATACAGCCACTGTTCAACGCCAGGCGGTGAGGCCCAAAGCCCCCGTAATCAATATTGTGGATACGGTTCGCCCTGCTGCATGGGTGTTGGTGATGAAAGACAGTGCCGCAGGTAGTGANNTGAATATCATTTACAGCGAGGCGCTAATAAAAGTGATTGAAGATAAAAAACTCAATATTACGGGGCCGCGTATGGCATGGTACAGAACGAGCAGCCCGCCATTCTTTTTTGAAGCAGGATATCCCATAGATAAAAAGCCGGCCGGCAAACTGCCTAAAAATATTTTCCTCAAAGAATTGAAAACCGACAGCGCATTGGTGGCGCATTACTATGGTCCGTACGATTTAACTTATCAGGCATACGAAGCTTTAAAAGAATGGATGAACGATTACAAAAAGAAATCTGCCGGTGCGCCGTATGAAGTATATATCGGTTCGATGTACGACGAAAAAGGCAACCCCGTTGATCCTTACCGCGTGCAAACAGATATCATCTTTCCGCATAAGTAAATGCGCTTCAGGTACAATCAACATATAGCATCCGGATGATTCATTACGAAAGGTTTCAATCCTCCATAAGTTCAATACATACTACCGGTAAGGTGTACACTATTTCATGGATGTTCCCCGGAGCAATAACTCTACATTACACATTCCAGATTAGTTGAAGTGTATGCATACGTTTCAATCACATACTGTCAGCGCTTCACATTGAATATTCTCCACACGAAACTATGGATTCATGATGCTGTCTGTCATCCTCAGGTACATGGTACGCAGTTTGGGATGTTGATTCAGGATGCGCAGATGTTTATCCAGCGTGGTGATATCTTTTCGTATAGCCGGTCCCGTTTGGATATCGGCCGGGTTGGCGTGCAATACCCTCGTGGCTGTTTCAAGTATCAGCGGTTTTAATAAATCAAATGGCACATGTTCTTCCGTGCAGAATGCACTGGCCATGGTATAGAGATGATTGGTGAAATTATTAACCAGTACGGCTGCCACATGCAGTTTGAGCCGGCCCTGATCGTCGGTTTTGAACATGCTGGACGATACGGAGGCCGTGAGTTTGGTGAGGATTTGCATCAACTCATCGGAATTCGCATCCACTAAAAACGGAATTTCCGGAATATGTGTCAGTTCCTTTTTCAGGGTTTGCAGCGGATACAGCACGCCGTAATGTGCCGATACGGTTTGCAGTACATCTCTTGAAACCGAACCGGCAGTGTGTATCACCGGTGTATTCCCAAAATTGAAATACATAACGGATTCCTGGAGAGCTGCATCCGTCAGCGCAATAATATATAAATCGGTTTCAACGGCTGTTGCCTGCTGGATGCTCCCCGGTTTTGCACCCAGTTCCCCGGCCAGTGCCATCGTTTTTTCGGGGTTTCGCCCCCTTACACTTACAATCTGGTGGTTACCCGCCTTGAACAGCCTTCCTAATACAGTGGCTACGTTCCCGGTTCCGATGATGGTTATTCTCATAAGGTTTTATCTTTGCAGTATGAATGTACAAAAAAAGTTGGCGTTCAAAATAATCCGTATCCAGTTATCGGTATTGTCGAAAGTGAGTCCGCGCCTTACCGGCAAACAGAGTTTTAAGCTGTTTACCACCCCCATTGCGTTACCCGGACACAAAAAAATAAGCNNAGCCGTTTCAGCACCTTTGAACCACTCGCCTTTCAATGGAATAATTTGTGGATCAGAGGATACCGCTGCAATGCCGGAGCCCCGAAAAAAGCACTGATCCTGCATGGATTTTCATCCTCTGTACATACGTTCGATCATTTCATCGAACCACTCATTCAGCAAGGCTATGAAATACTGGCTTTTGATGCGCCTGCACACGGAGAGAGTGAAGGTAAAACAGCGCATGCGCTTGATTATGCTGCGGTGATTACCCGGATTCACCAATTATACGGACCGCTGGATGCGTACATTGCGCATTCTTTTGGCGGATTGAGCCTGGCTCTGGCACTCGAAAATATTTTGGTAGCACCACACGTAAAGGTGGTGTTTCTTGCTCCGGCAACCGAAACCACAACGGCTATTAGAAAAGGAATGTGGATGCTGGGCATTCAGAATCAGAAAATTCAGGAAGCACTGGAAAAAGAAATCCTGACAGTAAGTGGCAAACCGGCCACCTGGTTTTCCATGCGCAGGGCCGTACAATATACGCGCGCCAACATTTTATGGGTTCACGATGCCGATGATGATATTACACCCATTGATGATGTACATCCTATTATAAATGATAAACATCCACATATTCTGTTTCATCTGACCAGCGGACTGGGACACAGGAAAATTTACCGCGATCCCGACGTAATGCAGCACATCGTTTCCTTCCTCTCCTGACCCCTTACTTTTGGCCGAAATTTTGATTTTTTCAATTTTAA
>DPFD01000178.1:12791-13361 GCA_003534175.1 Chitinophagaceae bacterium | reverse complement strand
ATATTGATATATAAAAACCTGCCCTGCAATGCAAAATGCAGCATAATTAAAGATGGCAAAAAATCTGTTGATTGTTGAGTCGCCTGCAAAGGCAAAAACCATAGAAGGCATCCTGGGAAAAGATTTTCAGGTAAAAAGTTGTTTTGGCCATATCCGTGACCTTGAGAAAAACGATATGGGTATTGATGTACATAATCAATACCGCCCTTCCTACATCGTACCGGCTGAAAAGCAAAAAGTGGTGAGTGAATTGAAATCCTTAGCGAAAAAAGTAGATGAAGTATGGCTGGCATCGGATGAGGACCGCGAAGGAGAAAGCATCAGCTGGCATCTGGCGGAAGTTCTCAACCTCGACCCTAAAACAACCAAGCGGATTGTATTCCACGAAATCACCAAACCCGCTATTGAAAAAGCAGTAAAGAACCCCCGCACCATCAATATGAACCTCGTGAATGCGCAACAGGCCCGCAGGGTGGTTGACCGTTTGGTGGGGTTTGAATTGAGTCCGGTATTGTGGAGGAAAATCGGACAGCAAGGCGGCCTCAGTGCAGGTCGTGTGCAGAGTGTGGC
>DPFD01000178.1:10298-12728 GCA_003534175.1 Chitinophagaceae bacterium | reverse complement strand
TAAAATAGAAGCCCAGCTGGCGGCAAAAGATATATCCGGCAAACTGTTGCCTTTTAAAGCCGAAGGACAAAAATTCAGTCAGGCAGAAGATGCCGAGCAATTTCTGAACAGGTGTATCGGCGGAAAATATATTGTAAAAGATGTGCAGACCAAACCCGGCAAAAGGAGTCCGGCTGCCCCATTCACCACCTCTACCCTTCAGCAGGAAGCCAGCCGTAAACTGGGCTACAGTGTGAGCAAAACCATGATGCTGGCACAGCGCCTGTATGAAAGTGGTAAAATAACGTACATGCGTACCGACAGCGTGAACCTGAGTGATACTGCGCTAAATCAAATCACCAACGAAATCAGCAGCCAGTACGGAGATAAATATATTCAGGTAAGAAAATACAAGAATAAAAACGAAAGTGCTCAGGAAGCGCATGAGGCCATCCGGCCTACCTATATGCAAAATCATTCCGTGGGCGATCCGGAACTGAATCGTTTGTATGAACTGATTTGGAAGCGAACCATTGCCAGCCAGATGAGTGATGCTGAGCTGGAAAAAACGATTGCCAAAATTTCCGTTCAATCTCCCCAGGCAGAAGAAGAATTGAGTGCCAGCGGTGAAGTTGTAAAATTCGACGGGTTTTTAAAAGTGTATATGGAAGGCCATGATGAGGATGAACCCGATACCTCCGGTGATGAAAGCCGCTTGCCGAATCTCACTCCCGGCCAGCAGCTCGAATTCAGGGAAATGACAGCCACTGAAAAATTCTCCCGCCACAGTGCCCGGTACACGGAAGCCTCTCTGGTTAAAAAGCTGGAAGAGTTGGGCATCGGCCGCCCCAGTACCTACGCTCCTACCATTACTACCATCATCAAAAGAAACTACGTAGAAAAAAAGGACAAGGAAGGCACACAAAGAAATTACCGTGTATTCAAACTGAAAAACGACCGGGTTGAAAAAACAACGGAGGTTGAAAACACGGGCGCTGAAAAAGCAAAACTCTTTCCAACCGACCTGGGACTGGTAGTAACCGACTTTTTAAATCAGCATTTTGAAAAAGTGATGGATTATTCCTTCACGGCCAATATTGAAAAAGAGTTTGATGAAATTGCCGAAGGAAAAATAGTGTGGAATAACATGGTAGATTCGTTCTACAAACCATTCCATAACGGTGTGGCACACACGCTGGAAACTGCTGAACGGGCCGTGGGCGAAAGGTTCCTCGGCGAAGACCCTGAAAGCGGAAAACCGGTGATTGCGCGCATGGGCAGATATGGCCCCATGGTTCAACTGGGCTCTCCCTCCGACGAAGAAAAACCGCGCTTTGCCAAACTGAAAGCTTCACAGAGCATTGAAACCATTTCGATGGAAGAAGCCCTGGAACTGTTGAAACTGCCCTACATGCTGGGTGAGTACAAGGGCGAGGAGGTGTCGGTGAATATCGGGCGTTTCGGACCGTATGTAAAAGTGGGCGATCAGTTTATTTCTATCCCCCGTGGGGAAGAACTGAGCGACATTGATATGAAACGTGCCATTGAAATTATTGAAGCAAAGGCCATTGAAGATGCACCCATTGGGTATTACGATGAGAAACCGATTACCAAAGGAAAAGGACGTTTTGGGCCGTACATCAAATGGAACAACCTGTTTATTAATGTGAACAAGGCGTATGACTTTGAGAACTTGACACAGGAAGATTGCAATCAGCTGATTGAAAAGAAAATGGAGAAAGAAGCCAATCGGTTCATCCAACAATGGCCTGATGAAAAGATTGCCATCGAAAACGGAAGATGGGGCGCATTTATCCGGTTCGGCAAGAAGATGCTGAAAGTGTTGCCTAAGGCCAATCGCGAAAAGTATTCACCGGAAGAGCTGAAAGACCTGGATATTGAAACGGTTAAAAAAATGATTACGGAGCAGGATCCGTCAGCCTTCACCAAAAAAGCGGCTAAAAAAACAGCTACCAAGAAAACAGCGGTGAAGAAAGCTGCAAAGAAAAAAGCGCCCACAAAAAAATAGTATACCCATAAGCCCTACGGATGGAAACCGACAAAGAAATACATGCACTGATGCGGCTGATTGATGATCCTGACGAGGATGTGTATTCTACCGTGAGCGAAAAAATAGTTTCGCTGGGCAGGAAAATTATCCCTAACCTCGAACACCTTTGGGAAAATACCGGCAGTTCTTTTACACAGGAAAGAATTGAATTCCTGATTCACCGTGTACACATGCGTGAACTGGAAGAAGAGTTGATTCACTGGCGCGACAATAACGGTACATTACTCGATGGCGCCCTGCTGGTGGCCCGCTATCATTATCCGGATTTGGAAACACGGACAGTACATCAGGAAATTGGAAAACTCAGTAAAAATATCTGGCTCGAACTCAACAGTTACCTCACCCCCATTGAAAGAGTGAACGTTTTCAACGGTATCTTT
>DPFD01000178.1:6745-10280 GCA_003534175.1 Chitinophagaceae bacterium | reverse complement strand
TATCAGAATCCTGATGCATTTCTGATCAACAAAGCCCTCGAATCTAAAAAAGGAAATGCCTTTGCCAACGGCATCCTGTACCTGATTTTATGTGAGCAGCATGACTTACCGGTGCATGCGGTGCGCATTCCGCGACAGTTTATTTTGGCCTGGTTCAACACCCTCATCACTTCCGAAAATGAACACTCCGTAGGCAGCGCAGATATTGCCTTTTTCATTGAGCCTGCCACCGGTCAACTATATTCCATGCCCGATGTGGAGAATTATCTTCGTAAAATAGAAGCAAGCAACAAACAATATCATATGAGTCCGGCAAACAACCGGGAAATCATTTATAGCCTGCTGATGGAATTAAGTAAATGCTACGATGACGATAAGAACCGGTACAAACATGATGAACTGGTTGCCTTTGCCCAATTACTCGAATTGGATTCCCCATTCTGATTCCGTGTAATCCCATTGTAATTTATGACCAGCGGCATGGTGTTTCGCTGAAATCGGTGTAGATTGTACTATGAAAAAAACTTGGGTAACCTTAAGTTCTGCCGTACTGCTCATTGCGGCATCCATTGTTTCGTGTGCAGGTAATACGCCTCAGGGAAATGAACAAACCGCAGTTCCTGCCGCTAACGAACCTATTGCTGATTCACTCCCGCTTCGGGAGATGCAGCTCACCGCAAATGCCTCACTACCTGAACCATTAAACGCCATTCGTTTACCGGAAGGTTTTCATATTGATACTTATGCGAAAGTACAGGGCGCACGCAGCATGACATTATCAGACAATGGCATTCTGTATGTAGGCTCGATGGGCAAAAACGTTTATGCAGTGGTGGATGAAAACAAAGATGGCAAAGCAGATCAGGTGTATACCGTTGCCAAAAACTTAAATACTCCCAATGGCGTTGCCTGGAAAAACGGCCACTTATACATAGCAACCATTTCCAGTATTCTCAAACTTGAAAATATTGATGAACGTTTAGCCTCTCCTCCCGCTCCCGTTACGGTGTATGATAAATACCCTACCGACAGGCACCACGGCTGGAAGTTCATCGCTTTTGGTCCGGATGAAAAACTGTATGTACCCGTAGGAGCTCCCTGCAATATTTGTGAAAGTAAAAATCCGGTGTATGCCAGCATTACGCGAATGAATGCGGATGGCAGCGGAATGGAAATTTTTGCAAAAGGTGTACGGAATACCGTGGGCTTTACCTGGCATCCCGAAACCAAACATTTGTGGTTTACAGATAATGGCAGAGACAACATGGGAGATAATATGCCGGCCGATGAGCTGAACACCGCTCCTGCTTCGGGTATGCATTTCGGTTACCCATACTGTCATCAGGGCGATACTCCTGATCCTGAATTTGGGAAAGGCAAAAGTTGTGGAGATTATGTGGCACCGGTTCAAAACCTGACCCCACATGGAGCCGCGTTGGGCCTGCGTTTCAATACAGGCAGCCATTTCCCGGCTTCATTCAAAAACGCATTGTTGATTGCTGAACACGGAAGCTGGAACCGTTCAGAACCAATCGGTTACAGAATCGGAATGGTTCAGTTGGATGCATCCGGAAAATCAACCGGGTTTACCACATTTGCCGATGGATGGTTACAACCTGGAGGTAAAGTATTGGGCAGACCGGTAGATGTGCAGTTTTTGCAGGATGGTTCGATGCTGATTTCGGATGATTACAGCAACCTGATTTACCGGGTTACTTACAAACCCTGATTACTTTAAATCATCACTGCCGAAGGAAAACGGCAAGAGCATAGAAGCGCTGTCAATCACCATCACCTTTCCATTCATCCCGCTTAAAATCAGCCGGATTTTTTGTTTGGTTCTGTTTTCGAATTCCAGCAAACTTTGCCGGCAAATACCACAGGGTGATACGGGCCTGTCGCTGTGTCCGCCCGCGTTGTTATTATGATAGCTTATTGCAATGGTGGTAACGGAATCAGCCGGATATAAACTCGAAACAGCTGACAACAATGTACGCTCGGCACATATACCCGCAGGAAAAGAGGCGTTCTCCTGATTCGTTCCTGTTACAAACTGGCCGGAGGATGTTTTGGCTACCGCTGCCACATTAAACTTACTGTAAGGCGCATACGATAATTCCGTAGCCTTGCGGGCTTTCTCCACCAGAGCCTGATCATCGGGTGTTAACTCAGTAACATCTTCAAACACATTGTACGAAAAACTGTAATTTTCTTTCATAGTTAAATTGATTAAATCTCCCACCCTTCACAGATGAGGGCATGTAATATACAACATTTCAACTTTAAGAAAAACACATATTTTCTTTATTCGCAATGAATGTATATACTGAGGAACATGCGATGGGTGCTGTTCAAACAGGTAAAGGATTAACGTGCATACTGAACCACACAATACTTCATGTAGTAAGGAATCATCACCAAAGAAAGTGGGTGGAGCCAACCGTTCAAATCCAGTCTGCCCCACCCGATAGTATTGTATATCCGATTAATCGGACAAGAAATCTACCCACAAAATTATCCAGGGTTATATCACCTCAAACCATGCGGTGGTTTGTTACAGGGGAATATTGCCATGTTTTCTTTTGGGTCCTTCAACCGATTTATGTTTCAGCATCCGGAAGGCACGGATGAGCTTTTCTCTGGTAGCGGCCGGTTCAATCACTTCATCAATGAAACCGCGTTCAGCTGCCTGATACGGTGTGGCAAATTTCTCTGCATACAGTTTTTCTTTGTTGAGCAATTCCTGTGCAGGATCTGCAGCAGCGGCAATTTCTTTCTTGAAAATAATTTCCGATGCTCCTTTGGCGCCCATCACGGCAATTTCTGCGGTAGGCCAAGCATAGTTGATGTCTGCACCAATATGTTTGGAGTTCATCACATCATACGCACCACCGTAAGCTTTGCGCGTGATCACCGTAACACGCGGTACAGTGGCTTCGCTCAATGCATACAGTAGTTTGGCACCATTGGTAATGATACCATGCCATTCCTGATCAGTACCCGGCAAGAAACCCGGCACATCCACCAACACCAGCAAGGGAATGTTGAAGCAATCGCAAAAGCGTGTAAAACGTGCCGCCTTTCGTGCACTTTCAATATCCAGTACTCCGGCGAGGGATTGTGGCTGATTGGCAATAATACCAATCGACTGGCCTCCAATGCGACTGAAACCAACCACAATATTCTCTGCATACTGCGGATGAATTTCGAAGAAACTATCGGTATCGCATACCCCGGCAATAACTTCCCGCATATCATACGGGTGATTGGCATTTTGCGGAACAATATTATTCAATTCCGGGCGCCACTCATCTCCGGAAGTGTATGGCAGTGCCGGTGGTTGTTCACGATTACTCTGCGGAATATACGAAAGCAGTTTCTTCAACATCGCAATACACTCCACATCATTTGCAGCCGTTAAGTGTGTAACGCCGGATTTTGTGGCATGTGTTAATGCACCGCCAAGTTCTTCCGAGGTAACATTTTCGTTGGTAACGGTTTTAACCACGTTAGGTCCTGTTACAAACATATAACT
>DPFD01000178.1:3316-6733 GCA_003534175.1 Chitinophagaceae bacterium | reverse complement strand
TAGCCGGAGAATACACCGCACCACCGGCGCAAGGCCCCATGATGGCCGATAACTGAGGCACCACACCGGATGCTTGCACATTTCTATAAAATATATCCGCATATCCTGCCAGGGAACGCACCCCTTCCTGAATGCGGGCTCCACCGGAATCGTTCAGTCCAATAACGGGAGTGCCTGTTTTCACGGCAAGATCCATCACCTTACAGATTTTTTCAGCATGTGTTTCAGAAAGAGCACCACCAAACACGGTGAAATCCTGTGCAAACACATACACCGGTCGTCCATGAATGGTGCCATATCCGGTTACTACGCCATCGCCGGGATACAATTGTTGATCCATATCAAAATCGCGCGTGCGGTGAACTACCAATGCACCAATTTCTTCGAACGAGCCTTTATCGAGCAACAGTTGAATCCTTTCATGGGCTGTGAGTTTTCCTTTCTTGTGTTGCTGTTCAATTCTCTGGGCACCGCCTCCTTCCTTACTGGCTTCCAGCTTATCCCTGAGTATGGGATAGGCATCACTGATTGTTTTTTCATTGGAATGCGCATCCCACCATCGTGCGGCAGCCCGGGCCAGTTTAGCGGCAATATGTTGACGGCGGGTAGCTTCGCTCTCGTCATTGAAATACTGCTGTACAAAACCCGTATCAAAATTTCCGGAGCGGAAGGCTTCATGTTGCATCACAAAAGCCCCGAACGGCAAGGTAGTCTGTACACCTTCAATGCGATACTGAAGGATAGCTTCATTCATAGCTTCAATAGCCTCAGCGCGGGTATCCGCATACGTTATCATCTTGGCGAGCAGCGGATCGTAATACACGGGTACTTCCATTCCTTCGCGGTAACCGTCATCTACCCGAATGCCCGGGCCAACAGGAGGCTGATACACCTCCAGGGTTCCGGTAGAAGGCATAAATCCATTCATGGAATCCTCCGCATATACCCGCAGTTCGATGGCATGGCCCCGAATGGTCAGATCGTTTTGAGTGAAGGATAATGTTTCACCCCTTGCCACACGAATCTGTTGTTCCACCAGATCAATACCGGTAATCATTTCGGTTACAGGGTGTTCAACCTGCAGGCGTGTGTTCATCTCCAGGAAGTAAAAATTCAGTGCATCATCTACCAGAAACTCCACGGTACCGGCGCCGGTGTAGTTGCATGACTGAGCCACTTTAACGGCAGCCTCGCCCATGGCTTTACGTACTTCCGGTGTTAACACAGAGGAGGGCGCTTCCTCAATTACTTTTTGATGGCGGCGCTGGATGCTGCATTCCCGCTCGAAGAGATAGAGGGTATTTCCATGCTGATCGGCGAGGATTTGAATTTCAATGTGGCGCGGACGAACAACCAGTCGCTCAATAAATACAGAACCATCTCCAAACGCGGCTGTTGCTTCACTAATAGCCCTGCTCATCTGCTCCTCCAGTTCGTCTGCCTTAAACACGGTGCGCATTCCCTTTCCACCCCCACCGGCAGAGGCCTTGATCAACAGCGGGTATCCGATATCGTTAGCAATTTTTTTAGCTGTCTGCAGATCCTGTATGGCGGTGTCCGTTCCCGGTACCAGAGGAATATCATATTGTTNNTGGAGCCCATCATTTCAATAGCTTCAGGTGTGGGGCCAATAAATACCATTCCGGCATCCTGTACAGCCTGTGCAAATGCTGCATTCTCACTCAAGAAACCATAGCCGGGATGAATGCCCTCTGCGCCAGTGAGCCTCGCGGCTTCCAGGACAGCATCTGTTCTCAGGTAAGACTGTGCCGATGGAGCTGCTCCGATACAAACAGCTTCATCGGCAAACAGTACATGCGGCGAGTTTTTATCTGCCTCTGAATACACGGCCACAGATTTTAACCCCATCTTTCTGATAGATTGCATCACGCGCAATGCAATTTCTCCACGGTTCGCAACTAATATTTTTTTCATGTTTTTTATCTCCTTTATGTGGTTTCCAGTTCAATTAATAATTGTCCTTTTTCTACCGCTACTCCTTGTTGAACTACAATCTTTTTGACAATGGAGTGTGCTGGAGCGGTAATCACATTTTCCATTTTCATTGCCTCCAGTACCAGCACCTTTGCACCTTTGTCAATGATGTCCCCTTCAGATACCGAAATCTCGAGTACCAGTCCGGGCATGGGCGCTTTTATCGACTGTACACTATGTTCTACTACCTTATCCAGGCCCATACGGGCAATTTGTTGTTCGAGTGCACCTTTAATAAATATTTCGTACCGAACCTGATCATGTTCCAGCGTGAGCATTTGCTTGTTCATGTCGTACGATATCAGTCGTACCCGAAGCACCTCCCGGTCGATGATGAAATGATACCAGTCGTTTTCAACAGGATAAAATTGTATATCCTCCAATGCAGTATCGTTTAAAGTAAAGGGTTGTCCGTTTACCTCAACCACACGGTTCGTTTGATCCATATTAAAAATTTTAGTGGTACAAATGTATGTACCAAACATGAAAATCTACAGTTTAAAAAACTGTTAAGATATTGTAAATCTGTATTTTGCGTGCCGATACCGAAAAGCGATAACTCATTCAATCTCACACATAAAACTGATAACCATCAGCACGATACAAAAGCTATACAATTACATTTGCCGTATGAAATCGATTGTTGCAGGGTGTTTGATACTGATATTTTCCATTCAGGCTTTTTACACAGCCGGAGTAGCAGTATGGTTTCATGCAAACAGGGCATATATCGCGTCAGCATTATGCGAAAACAAAGCCAAACCGGAGAAGAAATGTGCCGGTAACTGCGTGTTAAACAAGAAAACCGAAAAAGCAGAAAATCATTCGGATAAAACAGAAAACAACAGAGCTGTGCAATGGGTGGAAATTTCCCCCTGCATGATTGAACAACCTGAAACTTTTGCAGCTCAATACAAAGTAGCAGCTGTTGTATATCCCGCTTATCATTCTCACTACCAGTTTGAATGGAGGAGCAATATCTTTCATCCTCCACTGGTGTAATAGTCCATTCCTCATTTATTCAGTCCGTTTGCATGGGTAAAGCATGCCCGGCAATTTATTCTAATCAACATATTTAATTCAAATGAAACGTCATATTCTATTGATGTGGGCCCTTGTGTGCACTGCATCTGCAACATT
This sequence comes from Chitinophagaceae bacterium, assembly GCA_003534175.1. GTDB lineage: Bacteria > Bacteroidota > Bacteroidia > Chitinophagales > Chitinophagaceae > Ferruginibacter. The sequence goes on along the minus strand of DPFD01000178.1, from coordinate 3,598 downwards.
ATTATTCTCCTGTTCAAAAGACGATGCGTCCGCACCGGATCCCACACAGGGCTTGCATAAAATTTCAGGAGGTTACGCTCCGGGGGCCGGCTTAACCGTTGATATCTATAGCACCACACCCAATGTGTATACCGGATACCAGCGCTTTTACTTTCTGGTAAAGGATTCCATTACAGGACAAACCATAACAGAAGCACCGATAACCCTCCACCCTATGATGGATATGGGCATGATGCAGCATGCATCCCCGTACGAAAACCCGTTGCCTGTTGCAACCAATCA
>DPFD01000178.1:0-3295 GCA_003534175.1 Chitinophagaceae bacterium | reverse complement strand
AGTGTAGTATTTATTATGCCTTCAACCGGAGGTACATGGACGTTAGGTGTTCGGGTAACCCATCCCGTTACCGGAGCAATCGGTACCTACACTTCTACCATCAGTGTAACAGAACCCACAGAATCTAAAATGAAATCATTTACATCCGCTCACAATGGTGAAAAATACTTTGTGGCACTGATAGAACCTGCAAAGCCTAAAATCGGTATCAATGATTATGAACTGGCAGTGTACAAAAGAACATCTATGATGAGTTTCCCGGCAGACAGTACACTCACTGTAATGCACACCCCGGAAATGCCTACCATGGGCCATGGCTCACCCAACAACGTGATGCCGGCACATGTGGGCAAAGGACATTACAAAGGCAAAGTGAACTTTACCATGTCAGGCTTCTGGCGGATCCACATGGATTATATGCATGGTACGGAGGTGGCAGACAGCACCCAGTACTTTGATATTACATTTTAATCATACGGGCAGGTGTATGCAACGTACACCTGCTCTCATTCTTTGCTTATGAAAAGTATTCTTTTCATGGTGGCCATGGGCATCAGTACTGCACTGTTTGCTCAGAACGACAGTACACAGAAATTTCTGGAACATCAGTCTGTCAATCTGCATGAGGTTACCTTAAATGCCCAGATAAAAAATCAGCAACAGCAGCTGGTGCAATTTTATAAAACCAATACGGCCGCAACCCTGGAAGATATCCTTTCGAGGTTACCGGAAATCACCATGATACGACGGGGGGCGTATGGCATGGAACCCACCATCCGCAGTTTCAGCAGCGGACAAATCAACGTATTACTCGACGGCATGCGCATACACGGAGCCTGTACCGACAAAATGGATCCGGCAACCATTTACATTGAACCATCCAATCTCGAATCGGTTCAGGTAACTACCGGCAGTAAAGGATTTATTCATGGTTCTGCTATCGGTGGCACCGTGAATATGAAAATGCAGGAACCGTCGATTACAAAAAAGGGAGATGTAAACGGACAATTTCAATCCGGTTATCAATCTGTGAACCACGCACTGTATGAGTCGCTAAAATTAAATTACTCAGGCAACCGATGGGCCGCGCTGGCTACTGCCACTTACCGCAAAGCCGGAAATTACACTTATGGCAACAAGCAAACCGTAGAGCATTCAAGTTTCGAAAAAATCAATTATTCATTGTCGGTTAAAAATATGCTCCGGCCCAACCTATCGTTAAAAACTGACTTANNATGCGTTTTTTATTGGTTACCCTGCCCTGCCCATGGATGTAGGATATGCTTCTGCACGCATTGCCTCCGTTACACTCAGTAAAAATTATACTCAAACCACATCGCTGGTAAAAGAATGGCAGATAAAAGGTTATTACAATTACATCCGTCATTTTATGGATGATACCCGGCGCCCCAACATCCCTATGCACATGGACATGCCGGGTAACAGCCGCACCATGGGAATAAACCTCATCACCCAAATGCGCGTGCGTAAGAATGATCAGTTTCAATGGATAGCTGATGTTTCAAAAACCCGTTTGTATGCATCCATGACCATGTACCCGCAAAATGAAGCACCCATGTACATGCTTACCTGGCCTAATAACAGTCGTACACAGGCAGGACTGGGAGGTGTATGGAATTATACCGTCAGTAAAAAGTTCAGATTACAACTGAATACCAGATTGGATCATATACAAACGCAGTTAACCACACAGGAAGCAAAAGACCATGTAAGTATATTCAGCAATTCCACTAACGGCACGGCATACACTACAGGAAATATTTCCGTGCAGGGAACGTACCTGTTTCATCCGGCCTGGAGATGGCGCGTCAATGCCGGATATACCGAAAGAGCCCCTACTGCCAGCGAACAATATGGATTTTATCTGTTCAACAGCAACGACGGTTTTGATTATATTGGAAACCCATCCCTTAAAAAAGAGCGTGCGTTGAATGCTGAAACCGGTATACAGTTCAACAAGAGAAAACATCAGTTCAGTGTTACCGTACACATCAGCCATATTGAGGATTATATACTCGGAGAGATGGACACTTCGTTCAGCACCATGACGCCCGGTGCGCGCGGAGTAAAAAAGTATACACAATCTCCCACAGCCACCATCCTGGGTTTTGAAGGCAGCAGCGCCCATCAGTTATTCGGAAATTTCAACTGGATACAGACATTGAAATATACATATGCAACCACGTCTGAAAATGTAACCCTGCCCGGAATTGCTCCGCTTAAATGGATCACTTCTGCCGGATACACCAAAAACAGTTTAATGCTGAGGGCAGAAATGGAGGCATCAGCAGCCCAGCATCGTATAAACAAAAATGCCGGAGAAGATGCTACCAACGGATTTGTTTTACTGCACCTCAGAACAGGCTATCAGTTTTCACTGAACAAAATGAAACTGCAGTTACAGGCAGGTGTTGAAAATATTCTCAACAAGTATTATCATGAGCACAACGATTGGGGCAATGTGCCAAGAAGCGGAAGAAACATCTACACGCAGCTCATACTCCATTTTTAAACTAAGATGTAAATCGGTTTAAATAAATCCTACCGGTAACTCACTTTGGAGATAATATTTCAGATTTCTGTAATTTGAACCTCTCTCTACCCATAAAAATGCGGGGAGATGGTGTTGATAATCTATTTAACTTAGCCGGCAAAAGCAGTAATATGAAGCAACTGGTATTATTTGCTGCAACGGCGCTTGCGGTTACAGCATGCAGTGAATCAAGAGTATCAACGTATAACAACCCTCAACAAACAGGTATGCAGTATCCTGAAACAAGAAAAGATCAAACCGTAGATGAATATTTTGGAGTAAAAGTAGCTGATCCGTATCGCTGGCTGGAAGATGACCGAAGTGAAGAAACCGCACAGTGGGTAAAGGCACAAAATCAACTCACTCAATCATATCTTTCCAAAATCCCGTATAGAGAAGCGATTGGAAATCGTTACCGTGATTTGTACAATTATGAAAAGATATCCGCGCCCAACACACAAGGTGAATATATTTATTACTCCCGCAACTCAGGATTGCAAAACCATAGTGTAGTATACCGAAAGAAAAAATCGGGCGGCGAGGCTACCGTATTTCTGGATCCCAATACTTTTTCAGCGGATGGCACCACCTCACTGGCCGGCATGCATTTTACAGAAAGCGGCAACTTACTCGCGTATAGCATATCAGAAGGTGGCTCAGACTGGAGAAAGGTTATTCTGATGAATGCCCATACCGGTGTAAAAATGGATGATACGCTGAAAGACATAAAATTCAGCGGAG
>DPFD01000001.1:2122-6051 GCA_003534175.1 Chitinophagaceae bacterium | reverse complement strand
ATTTTCATTCAAGCAACTTTTAGTATTGTAAAATATACATTATGGCAGAAAAAAAGAATTTAATTCCACAGTTTATAAAATAAGGTGCGCAGGATAACGTTTTTGTGTTCAAATTTTTTAAAATGACAGAAGAATTCGAAATCAACTTCCAGCAACATTCAATCATCACACAAGCAACGAAACAAATACCCGGATTCAAAAACATTCTGGAGCAGCTCAAGAAGCACATGATCAACAACGGGACCAGCTCCAGCACTTTTAAAAATTACCTGAGGCACATAGCAGCCATTTCAATGCACTTTAATAAACGACCAGATACCATTACTCAGTTTGAGATTGATGAATACTTATACTACCTCAAACAAAAAAACAAAACACCTTCATTGAGTTATTTCAAATTTACCGTCTATGGATTGAGTTATATGTTCAGAGCGTTAAAACTTAAACGAAAACACTCAAAACTCCCGTCAATTAAGCATACTAACCGCTTGCCTGTGGTGTTAAGCATCAAAGAAGTGATGCAGTTGCTCAATGTTAGGATGATGGAGAAACATCGTTTACTCATCAGCTTATTATATGAATGCGGGATGAGGTGCAAAGAGGTAAGACTACTTGAAGTGAGGGATATTGATTTCGACCGGATGACTATTCACATCCGACATGGCAAAGGAAACCGTGAGCGCATCGTACCAATGGGAAAATCATTAAGCCATCAACTAAAAAAATACATTGAAAAACAAAGCAATCCAAAATGGGTGTTTAACACCAGGGGATCCCAAAAAATTGATCTGGATAGTGGAGGTGATTTTGACCGGAGATATTCTCAAAAAGGAGTACAGTGGGCTGTTCAACAGGCTGTGAAAAGGGCCGGAATACACAAAAGGGTATCGGTGCATACACTGCGGCATACCTACGCCACACACCTGTTGGAGTCGGGAGTAAACATCGTTCAGATTCAGAAATGGCTGGGCCATGTAAACATACAGGCCACACTCATTTACCTCCATGTTTCGGATTACGGGAAGTATGAAAAGTTAAGCTTATTAGACCATCTCTATGAAAAAAGGGGATTAAACACACAGGGTAGCGACTAATCGTTTTCCATGAGGCCGTTCAACAACAGTTCCATTTCTTTCTTATAAGATTCAAATAAATTTTGAACGGTATAGGTTACAAACTGGATGGAGCCGTTTTCGTTGGAATAATAATATCCATAATACATGAACTTGATTCCCTGCATGGTTCCTTTCATTTGCAAACAAAGCACCCGGATATTATTGACATTTCTGTACTCGGCCATTACAATTTCCGCGTCGCTGGGTACTTCGCGGGCGTTAGACAGTGCGATTTGTGCAAGAGCTTCAATGGGGATTTCAGCGCGTTCGGTAATCATCATTGCGTAAGCATCTTCACCTTTCAACTGAAACTTGTATTCCGAGGCGTCATCAGCCAAACCTTTGGAGAATGTCCATTTGGATACATCCATATAAACCGTCAGGTTCACCTTATTGCTCTTTACGGGAAAACGTGCTCCTGAAGGTTTTTTAAATGTGCCCTTATTTTCGCCGTACTCTATTTTTTCAGATGGTACATCCGCAGCATATTCCCAACGCCCATCCTCATATAAAAACACCTCCCTTCCGGTGCTGGTTAACGCGGTTATCTGAGCAGAGGCATGAAAATTCAATGCGCATAAAAAGAAAGAACACGCCACAAGTTTTTGCAACAACTTCATGAAAATGAGATTGAATGATTATAAATTATCCGTAAGATAACGAGAGGATACTGATTTTACAATGAAAATCTTTAACGACACTCTAAGCATACACGGTAGATGAAATTTAGTACAACTGAAAACAATAAAATAAACCCGGGGAAATTAAAAGCCACATAATCTTATTCCTCAGGATCGGAAACATCCTGTGCGGTACCATGAATTTCAGTATGTCGGATCTTTCCACCCAGAAAGCCGGCATAGGCAGAAACAGAAATACTCACCGCCACAATTAAAACCATGATGTAACTGTATGAACGATACAAATCAGATTTTTTCTTCATCATTATCAGCGCGCCTGCTGCGCCTACAGCCACCAACAGCATGGACAACCATGCCAGCTTGCCTACATCTTCATGATCGTCTATTGCAGATTTTGAAAAGCCTGACCAGTTCTCCACGAATTCTTCAGCACCTTCACCAGTGAAGAAGGTAATCCCTGATCCAATGGCAGCGAGTATCAATAAAAAATATGCAGCTCTTTGCGTATGATACGACTTCTTCATGATGCCGTATAACAGAACGAATAACGCAAAAATTGTTCCCACCACGGGAATATGGTTCATCAACAGATGAATATATGTCTGATTCATTTGTGCTGGATTTAAGTTTATATATTATTCTATATGAATATACATAATAATTACTTCCGTGTATTGAAAAGCTTCCATATCTCAATCCAGCCCGTAGATATCACCGCGAGTAAAACGGGAACCACCCACTCTGCGGGTTTCAGTGGAATGACCTGAAAAATCTGATTGGCCTGAGGCACATAAACGATGATTATGAGCAGCAACAAAGTGATACTCAACATCCATGGCATTAAACGGTTTTTAACCTGAATGGTATGCCATATTGATTTTTTAAAAGAACGATTTACGAGGGTAAGCAGGATGTTGCTGAGCACCAGTGTGGTAAAAACGTAAGTACGAATAGCCGATTCATTTAAATTGTGACTATACGCATAAAAACCTGCCGCTGTACAACCTGCCGCAATCATCAGCCCCTGCATAACGGTAATGCCTAACTGAGAACGTTGCAATAATGAAGATCCTGATTCAACCGGGCGACTTAAATCTGACACCGGAGTATGTTCATTTTCATAAACAATAGAACATGTAGGCCCCATGAGCAGTTCAAGAAAAATGACGTGTACGGGCGAGAAAAGCATCCCGGGCATCCAGTTAAAAAATGCCGGAAACATTACCAGCAAAATGATCGGAATGTGAATTGAAATGATGTAACGGATCGCCTTCAGGAAGTTGCTGTTGATGCGTCGTCCGAGGTAAATAGCATCAGTCATTTTCCCGATATCATCTTTTGATAGTACCAGTCCTGCCGCACCACGGGCTACATCGGTGCCGCGCTTACCCATTGCAATTCCGATATGTGCGGCTTTTAATGCCGGAGCATCATTCACGCCATCGCCGGTCATGGAAACAATCTCACCCTGTTGTTTCAGTGCCTCAATGATTCGCAGCTTCAGCACGGGGTTAACGCGTGCGAACACGGGTGTTTGTTGAACTACTGCTGCCAGTTCACTATCACTCATCTGCTGAATGTCGGTTCCCTGTAAACAGGCATTGGTATGTATTCCGGTTTGCCTGGCGATAGCGAGTGCGGTTTCCGGATAATCCCCTGTAATCATTTTCACATCCACCCCGGCATCGTAAAACGAACGAATCACTTCTGGGATGTGCGGATCCGGCGGGTCGTAGAATGTGATGATGCCCAGGAAAGTGCAAGGGATTTCGTTCTGTGTTTCAGGAAATGAATCGTTATTCCAGTGCCCTCTGGCTACGCCCAGTACCCTGTAACCCTGAGCAGCGTATGCTTCACCACGTTGAAGGATTTGTTGTTTCTTTTCCTGAGGTACATCGCACATAGACAATACGCCTTCCAGTGCTCCTTTACAACCAATAATGAGATTGCCGTTGTTGTGACGAAAAATATGTGTCATTACCGGAGGATGGCCTGCCAATGGATACTCTTTAATCATCCGGGTGTTCGGGCGTTCATCTACCTGAAATGCCTTACCATAAAAATGATGAACAGACTGCTCCATCGGGTCGAAAGGTGAAATTTCACTCGCCCACATGGCATATTCCAGCACAAGATTCGGGGTTACCTGCTCATTAAAATCACTGACCTCGTC
>DPFD01000001.1:247-2063 GCA_003534175.1 Chitinophagaceae bacterium | reverse complement strand
GCTCCCAACGTTTCCACTACGCGCGGGCTGCGGGCGATGATGCCCTTTTGCAATAACCTGTAGGCGCCTAATGCCATGAAGGTAGAAAAGGCTACCGGTATCTCTTCGGGCAACACCGACATGGCCATGGTTAATCCATGTAGCAGTCCTGTTAAAAAATTCCCGCTTTGCCACCAGTAGTAGCTCCAAACAAAAAGAAAAGCCAGTGCTCCCCAAATGACCATGGCGCGTACAAATTTGCCCACCTTCAATTGCAACGGCGTTTTCTCCTTACCGGTAGTAGACACCAACTCACTGATGCCGGAGAGCGTGGTATCTTTTCCGGTGGCTGTTACCATGGCTTTACAATAGCCGCTCACTACCAGCGTGCCCTGAAGAATTTTATCGCCTGTAAACTTTTGCACCGCTGCCGACTCTCCGGTAAGCACCGATTCGTTGACTGCGAAATCATTGGATTGAACAATCTGAGCATCAGCCGGAACTACTTCACCTTCTGCACATATCAGTACATCACCGGGCACAATGTTATCTGTATGAATGTGAACATTTTCACCATTGCGGATAACCAGGGCTTTCTTGCGGATAATGGCAGATAGTGCCTTGATGGCTTTCTGGCTTCGAAAAGATTGAAACACATCGATACCTGCCACAAAACATAATGCGGCAAGCAGTGTGATGGCTTCCGCGTTTTCGCCCAATAAAAAATAAATACTACAGGCTGTAAGCAACAAAACAAACATGGGCTCAGTAGCTACGGATAGAATGTATTCAAAAAAAGTACTCCTCTTACGTACTGGCTTGTTGGGGCCGTGTTTTTGCAACAACACCTCAACTTCAGCATCTGAAAGTCCGGTTAAATTTTCTTCCGGCGAATGATCGATGTGTGAGCCTGACTGAATCATAAATGAATAGGATGCTTCAAATTACTCTTTTATTCCGTGAGAAAATAATATCCATCTGTTCAATTATTTTTTACCGGTTCGTGCTATGTAAGTTTTTCTACCTTTACACGCAATCGAATTTACCTTACCGGCATTTAAAAGATGGAGGCAGTGCAGAAAAAAGTATTGGTTTCACCACTCGACTGGGGCTTAGGCCATGCCACACGTTGCATTCCCATCATCCGGAAGTTGCTGGAACACCGATTCGAGGTGGTAATAGCCGCTTCGGGACCTTCGGGCATATTGTTGCAACAGATATTTCCTGACTTACTGCACCTCCGCACGCCATCCCACACGTTTACGTATAGCCGCACACCGTTACTTTTTGCCTTTAGGATTATTCAACAAATCCCGCAACTCATTCAACAAACTCGAAAAGAACATGAGTGGCTTAAAGAGCAGCAACAGATCCATTGCTTCGATGCGGTAATATCCGACAACCGTTTTGGGATGAATCATCCTGCGATACCATCCATTTTCATCACACATCAGCTGGGCCTGAAAACCGGATTGGGTAGAGTATTTGATCGGATGATTCAAAAAATGAAGTTCCGTAAACTCAGGCGTTTTAACACCTGCTGGGTGCCGGATGTAGCTTCTGGTTTGAGTGCAGCGGGCAGCCTGTCGCACCCGAAACATCTGCCGGATATTCCTGTGGAGTATATTGGATGGTTTTCAGGCATTGACCCCGCGGATGTGCCGGTACAGGAAGATCATGTATTGATATTGTTATCCGGACCAGAACCATTACGCACTCAATGGGAAGAGCATTTGATGCAGGAACTAAAATCCTTTCCGCAACCGGTGAGTTTTATTCGTGGATTACCGCAGGATGCTACTGAACCAGTACAGGAAGGAAACAAAACGTACTATCC
>DPFD01000001.1:0-203 GCA_003534175.1 Chitinophagaceae bacterium | reverse complement strand
AACTAATTTCGTCAGCATCCTGTATCATTTGCAGGAGTGGGTACAGCAGTGTCATGGACATCCTGCACCTGGGTAAAAAAGCCGTGTTGATTCCCACACCCGGCCAGCCGGAGCAGGAATATCTTGCCAGGCATCTTGCAGCCAGTGGAATAGCCCCATATATAGCACAGAAAGACTTCACATTAACTGCAGCAATGGAGTTA
>DPFD01000008.1:806-7368 GCA_003534175.1 Chitinophagaceae bacterium | reverse complement strand
TGCCGAACCCTTTGCAGGTGAGGTTACCTTCCTGGGCAGAACCTTTGTAAACACCGCGTTGTATAGTTACGCACTGGCGTTTTCCTACCTATTGGTGGCCATCACCCTGCCCATCCTTTCCTCCATTGCTGATTACCGCGGCACGAAGAAAAAGTTCATGCAACTATTTTGTTTTACCGGTGCGCTGGCCTGCAGCATGCTATACTTCTTCAAACCGGAAACATTTTCGTTGGGGGTGGTTTGTATGATGATAGCCGCGTTCTGCTTTTATTCCAGTTTGGTTTTTTACAATTCATACCTGCCGGAAATTGCAGCACCGGCTGATCGCGACCGTATCAGTGCCCGTGGTTTTTCGTTCGGGTACATTGGCAGTGTGCTGATGCAACTGATCGGGTTTGCCCTGGTAGTTTTTCATGAACACATTCCTTTTCTACATTCTGATGGTGATGCTGTTCGGTTTACCTTTCTTTTGGTAGGTATCTGGTGGTTTGGGTTTGCACAAATCGCCTTCCGCAGATTACCGGCAGGCAAGCCCGCACAGGCATCCGGAAAAAATCATATCTCTGTTTTTACAGGCGGATTTCGGGAATTAAAAAAAGTAGGGAAACAGGTATGGCATATGCCGGTGATGAAGCGTTTTCTGGGTGCGTTCTTTTTTTACAACATGGGGGTGCAAACCGTGATGCTGGCCGCTACCAATTTTGGCAGCAAGATGCTGCAACTGCCTTCCACTCAATTAATCCTTACGGTAGTGGCCATTCAACTGGTGGCCATCGGCGGAGCATGGTCAATGTCGCGCCTTTCCATGAAGTTTGGAAATTTCTATATCCTAACGGGTGCGGTGATATGCTGGATTGGAATATGCGTGGGTGGATATTATATTTCAACACCAACAGAATTTTATTTGCTGGCATGCGCGGTGGGTTTACTGATGGGTGGAATTCAATCGCTCAGCCGTTCCACATACTCCAAGCTCATGCCCGAAACACACGACACGGCCTCATTTTTCAGCTTTTATGATATCACTGAAAAAATTGCTATTGTGATTGGATTATCACTGTTCGGTTACATTGAAGAGTTAACGGGAAGTATGCGCAACAGTGTGCTGGCATTAATGGCATTTTTTGCCATGGGGCTGATCTTTCTTTTCTTTGCAATGAAACGAATCCCAAAAAGAATATAATATGGAACTCTACTCAATACCTACCGGAAATTTCAAATTAGATGGCGGAGCAATGTTTGGTGTGGTTCCGAAAAGCATCTGGAACAAAATCAATCCGGCTGATGCAAACAATATGTGTACCTGGGCTATGCGTTGTTTGCTGATTCAGGAAGGCAACCGGTTGGTGCTGATAGATAACGGCATTGGAAACAAGCAGGATGCAAAATTCATGGGTCATTATTATTTACATGGTGAGGACACCTTAGATAAATCACTGGCTCGGCACGGATTTCACCGCAACGATATTACAGATGTCTTCTTAACACACCTGCATTTCGACCATTGCGGCGGCAGTATTGAAAAAGAAGGCGACCTGCTGGTGCCAGCATTCAAAAACGCCACATTCTGGAGTAATGAACGTCACTGGAAGTGGGCCGTAGAACCCAATGCACGTGAAAAGGCCTCATTCCTGAAAGAGAATATCCTGCCTATTCAGGAAAGCGGACAACTGAAATTTATAGAAACACACGCAAATGATTTCCCTTCGTTTATACGTGTGCGTCAGGTATTCGGACATACCGATGCCATGATGTTGCCTCAGGTAACTTACAAAGGAAGAGAAGTATTATTTATGGCTGATTTACTGCCTTCTGCCGGGCACATCCCCCTGCCCTATGTTATGGCATACGATATGTTCCCGCTCACTACATTGAATGAAAAGAAATCATTCCTTACAGAAGCGATGGAGAACGATTACATTTTATTTCTGGAGCACGACCATGAAACAGAATGCTGCACNNGCTGCAATCAACGGAAAAGGGTATACGATTAAAAGAAGGATTTCCGCTGGATGCTGTGTAAGCCTGTGATTGCCTAACACGTCCGTATTGTGATGCATTGAAAAATCTGCTGGCGCAGGATGTGTTTATCGGGTGGAGATCAGCGATTTCAGCGGATGACGCAGGTTTCTGTATCCCATCATATCTACTTTGATACTGCCTACTGAAATAGGACTGTCCACACGCAGCAACAAACGGTTATCATCCGCCGACACCCAGGCAGTCATTTTTTCGCCTCCTTCAAATATGGTTCCTTTCACCAGCAACGGTTTGAATTTATAGGCGTGAAACCTGCCGTAACGGGTTTTTACTTTTTCCTTGCCGAGGTAACGGATGTACAGATGATAAATTTCATCATCCAGAAACATATCAAAAGGAATCTTGTCGCCGGGTTTATATTTTTCAAAATCGATGTTTCGGGCATAGTACACCGAACTCACCACATCCTGGATACAATCGGTGATTTTAAAAACACCGTTGGTGCTTACGGCTGTATTGGTCTCCTGGTTAAAGGTAACGTTGTTATAAATCTTGTGCCCACCTTCATCTACATTACGGATAAATTTATAGGGCAATAATGAGGCGGTATCCACAAAACTTTCATACCGGTCTCTTACTTTAAAGAAATTATCAAAAAAAGCATAGGTTTTCCCTTCTCCGAGAAAGTGGTACACCGGCTTGTCATTATAACGGGTAAGCTTAACCGAAAACGTTGCTTCGCCGGCTCCCACATAAGCACCTAAAGCATTGTAAAACACCTTCATGGTTACTGTTTCGCCGTTCTGAAACGTGGTGTTTTTAATCCCGCAAAAATCACTTTGTGCNNACCATGCTGCAAGCCGATGCACAGAGCAACAGCATTATTTTATTGATACTATTCATTTTTCCTTTATAAGTTTTAATCCAAACACAAACAAACTGCCTATCAGTGCCGGTACAGCCAGGTTAATGAGCCAGATACCAAACGCTGCTGCCTGTATCCCTGCTACATTGCTGCTGTACATCCCAAACAATTCCACCGTGGCGGTAGCCCGGATAGGCAGTTCCAGAAATCCTATCGTAGGAGCCATGGCCATCACCAAAAAGAAAACGCTGAGTATCCAGGCACTCCAAACCCAATCTACGTTAACCTGCATTACTTTGAGCATGACGATGTATTGCAAAATAAAGACCAGATATCTAAAAAAAGATAAAAGTATGATTCTTAACAATTGTTTGCCACTGAACTGATCGAGCACAGAAATATGATTCATGAGGCGGCGCATGGGTTTAATCCTGCCCATCCACACCACAAACCAATGCACATTCAGATACAGCAACAGCAATACCACCAGCACAGCAATACTCGTACCCAGCAGAATATTTTCCATGAACGCCGGTACATGTTCAAATACCGGCTGGGGATGGGGAGAAAAATACTTCATTGCAATCAAACCTGCAACTCCGGCAACGAGGGTTACAATCAGCTGACTCAAACTACCGAGTATGGTCAGCGAAATTCCCTTGAGCCTGTTCTCCGGTTGTACATAAAGAATTCTTCCTCCATATTCTCCTATCCTGTTCGGCGTGAGCATGGTAATACTGCATCCGGCCAACACAGATTTGAAAGCATTGTAGAAAGTTAATTTTTCTGCAGGGCGCATCAACACCACCCATTTCTGCGTTTCAATTCCCCAGTTCACCATCATCAACACGCCTACCAACCAGCACAAAGGATTGCTCCAGCTTTGTTGAATATGTTTCCATTGCGCCGGAAGATCCGGCTGATGAATGATCTGCTGATACAAACTCCAGCACAACACTACAAACAACACCGGAGCCAGAAAGTAGTTGATGATTATTTTAATACTTTTGTTCAAGCAGTATATTTAAATTAAGGCAGCCTCTTGCAAAATACACCAAAAATCATATTAGGAATAGATCCCGGCACACTGGTGATGGGTTTTGGTGTTTTACGGGTGCAGGGCCAGTCCTTGAGCCTGATTTGTATGGATGTGCTGAAAATCCCCTCCAGGCACGATTCCTATGAACGTCTTGAAATTATTTACCGGAAGGTTTCTGAACTCATACAGAAGTACAAACCCCATGAATTTGCCATAGAGGCTCCGTTCTTCGGGAAAAACGTTCAGAGCATGCTGAAACTCGGCAGGGCTCAGGGCGTAGCCATCGCGGCGGCTATGCAATATGCCATCCCCATCAGTGAGTATTCTCCCAAAAAAGTGAAGCAGTCTATCACAGGCAACGGTAATGCCGGAAAAGAACAGGTACTAAAAATGGTAGAAAAACTGTTGCATGTTACCTGTACAGAGAAGCAATTCGATGCTTCCGATGCCATTGCCGTAGCTATTTGTCATTCTTTTCAGGGAAAAACTCCGGCAATCAAAGGCGTTAAAAAAAGTTCAGACTGGAAACAGTTTATTTCGGGTAACCCTCACCGTTTGTCGCGTCAAGTTAAATAGTGTACAATCTTCTGTTGTGCTTCCAACAGTTCCTCCCGGGTTACGGTTAGTTTTTTGCGGGTAAAGTTGATGTCATCCATCGTATTCAATGGAATCAGGTGCAGGTGTGCATGAGGCACTTCCAGCCCGATGACACTCATTCCCACTCTTTTGCAGGGGAAAGCCTTTTCAATGGCCAGCGCAATCGGTTTGGCAAACAGCATCAATTCAGATAAGTATTCATCCGGTAAATGATAGAGTTTATCCACCTCCAACTTAGGAATCACCAGTACATGCCCGTGAACCAGCGGAAACACATCCAGGAATGCGTAAAACTTTTCATTCTGCGCAATGGTATAAGATGGAATTTCGCCGGATAGTATTTTCGAAAAGATTGTCATGCAACTAAAGTAAATATTATACTGATATCTTTTCAATCTTAAATTTCAGTAAGCCTGCAGGCACTTTCACTTCAGCAACATCCCCTACTGATTTTCCGAGCAAACCGCTGCCTATGGGTGAGGTTACAGAAATTTTCCCTGCTTTCAGATCAGCTTCACCTTCAGATACAATCTGGTAGGTAACTTCCTTTTTCGTATTCATATTCAGCAGGGTAACCTTGGTTAATATACTCACCCTGCTGGTATTGATAGAGGAAGCGTCGAGAATGCGTGCGGTAGCCACCATCGTTTCCAACTGGTTGATCCTGGCTTCCAGCAACCCCTGAGCTTCTTTGGCTGCATCATATTCTGCATTTTCCTTCAAATCACCTTTTTCTCTGGCTTCAGCAATCGCCGCACTGGCCGCCGGGCGGTCAACGGTTTTCATGCGATGCAACTCGGCCTGCATTTTATCAAAAGTTTCCTGTGTTACGTAGTTGGTCTCTGCCATAATAGGGTTGTTTAGTAGCAAAAAAAATACAACGCTTCGGAAAGCCTCCAAAGCGTTGCATGTGTACAAATATACCTTTTTTAAACGAAAACCTCCTACAATTTGAGCTTATGTATCAGGATTTCTGCCATTTTTCTGTAAGATTCATGGCTATAGCCTGCTATATGTGGAGTTACCAGCACGTTGGGATGACCGGATAAAAAATCCAGCTGCTCCTTTTCGGCAGGTGTGTAGGCGCTCAAACGTTCATTTTCAAGCACATCCAGAGCTGCACCGCGGATTTTTTTAGTTGCCAGAGCATCTATCAGGGCCGGGGTATGGATGATTTCGCCACGGGAGGTGTTCAGAATATAAGGCTGGTTCCTCAAACGGTCGAAGAATGCCTCATTGGCCATATACCGGGTTTCATCCGTTAAGGGCAGATGAAAGCTGATGACATCCGCATAGCGGCACACCTGTTCAAAACTGGCCTCTTTAATGTATCGACCACCGAAGTCATACCGGTATTTATCATACGCCAGCAGCGTTACGTTGAAAGCACCCAGCAAACGGGAAAAAGCCTCCCCGGTATTGCCAAAACCAATGATGCCCACTGTTTTTCCTGTGAGTTCAATTCCCCGGTTTTTATCCCGCTCCCAGATTCCCATGTGCACTTCTTTAGCGGAATGGGAGATGTGGTGCATCAAATTCAGCAACATCCCCAAACCGTGTTCAGNNATTTCCTTCGGGGCTGCTTACACAGTAAATATCACGTGAACGCGCAAACGCCGTATCAATCATTTCCATGCCACTGCCCAGCCGTCCAACCCACTTGAGTTTTTCCGCCTTTATCAGCAATTCCTTATTGATGGGTAAGCGGGTGGTTACAAACAAGCCCTCCGCCTCTTGTACCTGCAGCATCAGCTGATCGTACGTAATGTCAGGCACATAACGGTACTCATACCCTTTTGAGGATANNGATTATTATCATGATACAGCGGCAATCATGCTGATTTCAACATGAACATTTTTAGGTAATCCTTTTACGGCAACCGTTTCCCTTGCAGGATAATTATCCGTAAAGTAAGTGGCGTATATTTCATTCACTTCAGCAAACAATTGCATATCGCTGAGGAAAATGGTTGTTTTAACTACTTTGCCAAAATGGCTTCCGGCCGCTTCCAGTATGGCTTTCAGATTTTGCATCACACGTATGGTTTCAGTACGCACATCCGCATTGTCTAATTCGCCCG
>DPFD01000008.1:0-770 GCA_003534175.1 Chitinophagaceae bacterium | reverse complement strand
CGGCCTGACTATACGGACCAATGGGAGCCGGCGCTTGGGAAGTTTGAATAATCTGATGTTTCATGATATTTTTTTATCCCGCAAAGTTAGTCTTTTATTATCGCCCTATTTTTGCACAAAAGAATACATGAAAATATTAACGTGTGTAGAGGATGAAGTTTGGCAGAGTCTTTCTGCTCTGCCCGGAGCTACGTGGGTACGATTACAACACATGGATGAATGGAAAAATCATCCTACACCCGATGCCCTGTTTGTGAGCGCTGATACACCACTGACAGGTATACCCGAAAACGTTCCTGTTTTCATGGATGCTTCAACAATTGACTCAATGCCCACTCCCTCAGTGAACTACGTTACCCTGTGGCCCGGGTTTATTGAAAGGCCGCGCTGGGAAGTTGGCGGAACCCCTCATGAAGCTGCAAACCACATTCTTCATAGCCTGAATGTTACACCGGTTTGGGTAACGCCTGCCACAGGACTAATTGCATCAAGGGTTGTATCGATGATTATCAATGAAGCTTATTTTGCACTGGAGGATGGAATCAGTACGAAAGATGAAATTGATACGGCCATGAAACTGGGAACCGGTTATCCCTACGGTCCGTTTGAATGGAGCCGGAAAATTGGCTTGCCGGCCATAGCCCATTTACTGTTGCATCTCTCCGCTACCGACAAAAGATATAAACCCTGTGCGCTGCTTTTAAAAGAAGCCAACGTATGAATACCTACATTTTACATATAGACACCGCATTAACTAAGGCTGTAGCGGC
>DPFD01000006.1:4861-9855 GCA_003534175.1 Chitinophagaceae bacterium | reverse complement strand
CGCGGTGGCGCTCTTCATTTTCCCGGCCATAGGAACCATGCTGGATTTAACGCAATATCAGTTTGGCCTTTGGAGTGCTATTGCCATTCACGATACAAGTTCGGTGATTGGTGCGGCAGAGGTATATGGAACAGAAGCTTTACATGTGGCCACAACTGTAAAACTGAGCCGGGCGTTGTGGATTATTCCACTTACACTGGTAATCGCACTCTTTGTGCGNNNGCCGCAGTGATTGCCACTTTTATTCCCGAAGGCAAGGACGTATATCAGGATATACACAAAATTGCGAGGCAACTGATGGTGGTGAGTCTGTTCCTGATTGGAGCATCCATCCATCTCCAAGACCTTAAAGTAGCCGGATGGAAATCCATTGCTTATGCCGGAAGTATCTGGGTAATCATTTCGGCATTATCCTTGTTGATGATAAAACTGTTTTATCCATAACATCTTTCAAACCATTAAAATAAAAAACATGAAATTACTCCGTATCAAAAGTTTACTGGCTGTATTGATATTCACCTTTGCCGCAAGCTCCTGCAATTCACAGCAAAAAGAATCCATCGAACAGATTCAGTCTGCCGATTTTGCGCAACTGATTCAGAAAGAAGATGTGCGCATCCTCGATGTACGTACTCCTGCTGAGTTCCAGGCGGGCCATGTACGCGGAGCTGTACCGGCTAATGTTCAGGACGATGCTTTTTTGGAGCGCGTTCAATCTGTATATTCAGACAAGTCCAAACCGGTGTATGTGTATTGCAAATCAGGCAGGCGCAGCATGATGGCAGCCGAACAAATGGTAAAGGCCGGATACACGCATGTGATTAACGTATTGGGTGGAATAGATGATCTACCCGCAGAGATTCAAACCAAAGGAGAATAATATCCTCAACCTTTGTTCAGATACCGTTCGCTGATTACATTGCAATGATGGATATTATGGCCGGCCAACATAAAACCAATCCCCCGGGCATTCATCTGCAGTTGGTTGGCAGTGCCTTTATAATTGAGCATATCGTTGTTCATAGATTCAAACAACAGGATGGTTTGTTGTCGTAATATGCTGTAATGCGTACTTAATTTTTCAACTTCCAGCGGGTAGCTGCGGCTGGCTTCAATGTAATGATCTTCATCGAAACCTGCGAGCGGGGTGTCATCAAACCGTGAAAAGCGAAAGGCACGGTAACATAATATCCGCTCACAGTCTATGATATGCTGATACACTTCTGCAATAGTCCATTTACCCGGAGCATAGGCATACACATACATCTGTTTATCGAGTGATTGCATTTGCTGCAGGGTAAGCTGCATGCTGTTCTTTAGGGCTTCTAACAGATTGTTTTCAGGCAACAAATCGAAGTACTGGTGATAATATTCGGGTGCATCGGCATAGGGAGGTTTTGTAATCATCATGATAGACATTTGTAGTATGAAGGGGTTTATTTCAGGATATCTTCCACATTCACTCGGATATTCTCTGCAATTTTATTCATGGGCAAATCGTTGCTGTCAGTACCAAAAGGATCTTCAATTTCCTCTGCAATCAATTCCAGACTGGCCAATACGTAAAAAATAAAAGTTGTTACCGGGATGGTCAGGTTCCCCAGGGTAAAGGCAAAACCGAAGGGCAGTGTAGCCACATAAATAAAAATAAATTTCTTAATAAACGCACTGTAACTGTAGGGTATCGGTGTGTTTTTAATTCGTTCACAGGCTCCGCAGATGTCGGTAAAAGATTGCATTTCATTATTCAGGGTAATGAGCTGATCTCCCGAAATTACCTTGTCTCTATACAATTGATTGATTTTAGACATCATGCTCTCTGCCACTTTATTGGGTACATGTTGTATGTCATTCAAATCAGGCAATTCCGGATGAAACTTTTCATCCAGTTGAAACCGGGTGGAATCTTTTTGCAAATGTTTCTGCAATGATGAAGCATACAATGGAATAATCTGACGAAAAAAAGTAATGGAGGCGTGATCTGTAGCAGGCAGCACGGCTTTTAATTTCAGTGCCAGGTTACGGCTGTTGTTCACCAGGGCACCCCAGTGTTTACGCCCCTCCCACCACCGGTCGTATGCCGTATTGGTTCTGAACACCAGCAACATGGAAATGGCAAAACCTAACAGGGTATGCATCACCGTTATGTTACTGGCGTGGCTCCCCTTAGACAACTTCAGGTATTCGGTTTCCAGGTACACGATGCCCCAGGCGTAGAGGCTGATAAAGATGAGCATCGGCCACAATGCCCGGAAGGTATCTGATTTATGAATTTTAAAAATGGCGAGGGCCCAGTCTTTCGGATTGTAGTAAATCATTCAAAAATTTTCCCGAAAATAATGCAGGAACGGGTATGCACCGCAAAAAGGAATTTCAGAGAGTTGGCATAGCGGTTAAGCGGTCCACCCGCCGTCAGCCACAAGGATGTGTCCGTTCACAAAGGAGGATGCATCAGAAGCCAGGAACAGTGCCGCCTGTGCAATCTCTTCCGGCTTACCACTGCGCGGGTTTAGTGCCATACCCGGCATGATGCGTTCCTGTGCCAGCGGAGGAATGTTCGTCATGTCAATAGTTTCCGAAATACGTGTTTCTACTGCTCCGGGGGCAATTCCATTACAACGGATACCCGTTTTCGCATACATATAACCGGTACTTTTTGTCAACCCAATAAGGGCATGTTTGCTGGTTGTATAAGCCGCGCCGGCCACGCCTCCTTTGATGCCGCCGATGGAGCAAACATTGATGATGTTTCCCGAACCCCTGGTGGCAAAATATTGTACAGCTTTGCGCATAGCAAAAAAGGGACCATCCACATTCACTTTCATCACCCTATCCCAGGTGTTGTCTTCCACCAAACCAACCGGTTCAAAATTATCCATCACCCCGGCATTGTTCACCAATATATCCAGTGATCCGTAAGTATTCACCGCGGCATCAACCAGGGCTTCCGCATCTTTCTGTTCAGCCATATTGGCTATCAGACCAGTAGCTTCATTTTCCGATGAACGAATCNNCCTGAACCCGCTCGGGGTTGATATCAGACACCATCACCTTACAGCCTTCAGCAGCAAAAGCCTGTGCAATGGCTCTTCCTATGCCCGAACCGGCACCGGTTACTACTGCCACTTTGTTGAATAGTTTTTTCATAATTCAATATTTTAAAACATAAACAGATAAGCCTTTAATCCAAAACAAACACAACGTACACTACTCTATGCATTCACATTCAAGCAGTCATCCTGCCTGATAAAACAATGTTAAGGTAGAAGAAAAAAGCAAGCAGTTGGTTTGTTACATACTGATTGGTATCAGTTAAAAAGATGACTGTCAGATAATCCAGAAAAAATTACTCTCCCATACCATCGCCTTCGGCGGTGGAGCTACTGTTTTTTAGTAATTCCCGGATAGATTCCAGTTCCAACGGTGTGAAGTATCGCCATTTACCCACCGGCAAACCGGATAAGGTGATGTTCATAATGCGTATGCGTGTTAATGAAGTTACTTTATATCCCAGTGCTTCACACATCTTTCTAATCTGACGGTTCAGGCCCTGTTTTAAAATAATCCTGAACCGGGTATCGGTTTCTTTTTTCACGAAACACGGTTTGGTTTTGGCGCCGGGAATCCTGACGCCTTCACGCATTTGCTTGATAAAAGCTGCGGTCATGGGCTTATCCACGGTAACAATGTATTCCTTTTCATGACCATTGCCTGAGCGCAATATTTTATTAACGATATCTCCGTCGTTGGTTAAAAAAATCAACCCTTCCGATAGTTTATCCAGCCTGCCAATGGGGAAGATGCGTTGTTTAAGATTTATAAAATCGATGATGTTTGTTTTTTCACTCTGATCGGTGGTGCAGGTGATTCCTTTGGGTTTATTCAACATCAGGTAGAGGGTCTTTTTTTTCTTGGGCAGGGGCTCACCATCGACCAACACAATATCTCCTTCCTTTACGCGGTTGCCTTTGTGCGCATCTTTACCGTTGATGGTAACGCGACATTCCTCAATAAAGCGGTCGGCATCACGGCGACTGCAAAAGCCAGAATCGCTGATGAATTTGTTTAAACTGATATCCATACCAGGCAAAAGTATTTTAAAAATTACAGTGCAACTGAAAAGAGAGCGATATATCTAAAGCTGACTAAGGGCCGGACACTCCAACCATCTTCAAACATCAGCAATACGGCTTGAGTTTCTCCACGGTGTTCCAGTTTCGGGTGGTAATGTCTTTTCCGAAAAACTGTTCCAGCATCTCCATGCCGCGGGATGTTTGGGTAACCTCCAGATTCAGAACGCTGAACACAAACGTGTTTTTTATCTGAATAATCCTAAAAGACCCATCTGCTGAAACCCAGGGCNNCCAGGCTTCTTTTTAAGAAACGTTACATACCACCGTGTATTTTTGGTGAGGATTTCATTTTTAAAAGTATTCATGTGTATCAGGTCTGCCAATGCTGATGCGCTGACACACACCACCGGTATGGGAAATCCGAAGGCTGCCATCAAAATCTTTTCGAGGTAAATGTCTGATACGGCATCCATATTTTCAGGTAAATCAAAAATGATATTTCCTGAATTGAGCACCGTGGTGATTTGCGTGAATCCCGCATCTGAAAAAACCTGCTTCAATTGAACCATCGGCACTTTGTGATGACCACCTACATTAATCCCTCGCAGGAAAGCCACCATTCTTTTATCGTTTGCTGTTGAGCGCATACATCTGTTTTAATTGCCAGAACTTATGATCCCTTTACATCAATCACCTTTCGTTTACTGATTCGTAGCATGTGGGCCGGGATAACCTTCATGATTTCTGTTTTCAATGCCTTCATCAGTTTGGTTTGAAAATAATCGTGATGCATCACCAGGCTAACTTCCCTGGTAGGGGTTGGTTCTTTTAATTTTCTTACCGACTTCATTTGCATTTTGGAAAGTTCCATCACGGCCAGTTCGGGAAGCAAGGTAATGCCATCTGATTTATCCACCATCC
>DPFD01000006.1:3668-4840 GCA_003534175.1 Chitinophagaceae bacterium | reverse complement strand
CATAAATTCAACACCTGTGAGCGGAAGCAATGCCCTTCTTCTAAAAGCCATAACTTCCTTGGGTCTATCTCAGCAGGCAATACATATTTTTTTTCGTGTAATTCATTTCGGGGAGATACGTAAGCAAACAGTTCCTCATAAAACAACACCTCTTCGCGGATCAACGAATTCTTCAGCGGTGTCACCACAATACCACAATCTATGCGGTTGTTTTTAATTTCCTGCATCAACTCTTCCGTGATGGTTTCGCGAACGTTGAGCTGGACATCGGGATATTTTTCCTGCATATTTCTGAACAGCGACGGGAGCAGGTAGGGCGACAAGGTAGGAATGATGCCCACTCGAATTTCCCCTGACATGATATTTTGCTGTTCCTGAATCAGTTGCTTTACATGCTCTGCCTCCCTCAATACCACCCTGGCCTGTGCGATGATTTTTTCGCCTATGGGTGTGGGCACCACCGGGTGCCGGGTACGGTCGAATATTTTTACTCCGAGGGCTTCTTCCAGTTTTTGAATCTGCATGCTGAGGGTGGGCTGAGTAACAAAGCAACTCTCCGCAGCCTCCACAAACTGCCGGTGCGTGTCAACTGCTACAATATATTCCAATTGAGTTAAAGTCATAGATTCTATCTATATTGTTATAAAGATAATCAATTAGATTTATTGGAAAAGTGATGGTAACATTGCATTCGGTTGATTAAAATCAGTATTTATGCCAACCGGCTTCGATAGCTTCGCGTGTACGTGAAACCTCGGAGAGCATGGTTTCATTTACTGACTGAATACAGGAAATACATTTTTCAAATTATACATCACTTTCAATTTTTTACGAATGGAGCAGCACAATGACAATGGCAACAATGCCTACAACGTGAACACGGAAAGCAAGTGCCCTTTTTCAGGCGCAACCAAACAAAACCCTACCGCGGGATCGGGAACCAGAAACCGTGACTGGTGGCCGAATCAACTGAAACTGAACATCCTGCGACAGCATTCGGAATTATCCAATCCGCTGGGCAAGGATTTCAATTATGCCGAAGCATTTAAGCAGTTGGATCTGGAGGCGGTAAAGAAAGATTTGTTTGATTTGATGACAAACTCTCAGGACTGGTGGCCGGCAGATTACGGTCATTACGGACCGCTCTTTATCCGCATGGCCTGGCACAGTGC
>DPFD01000006.1:1788-3653 GCA_003534175.1 Chitinophagaceae bacterium | reverse complement strand
AACCAGCGCTTTGCGCCGCTGAACAGCTGGCCCGATAACGTGAACCTCGATAAAGCCCGCCTGTTGCTATGGCCCATCAAACAGAAATATGGCAATAAGATTTCCTGGGCTGACCTAATGATTTTGGCAGGTAACTGCGCGCTTGAATCCATGGGATTGAAGCCTTTTGGTTTTGGAGGTGGAAGGGTTGACATCTGGGAACCGGAGGAGGATGTGTACTGGGGTTCAGAAAAAAAATGGTTAGACGATAACCGTTACTCCGGTGAGCGCGATCTTGAAAACCCACTGGCAGCAGTACAGATGGGATTGATTTATGTAAACCCTGAAGGACCTAACGGTAACCCTGACCCGATAGCAGCCGCGCGTGATATCCGTGAAACTTTCGCACGCATGGCTATGAACGATGAAGAAACGGTTGCCCTGATTGCCGGCGGACATACTTTCGGTAAAGCACATGGTGCTGCTGATCCTGCGAAGTACGTAGGACCCGAACCCGCAGCAGCAGGCATTGAAGAGATGAGCCTGGGCTGGGCAAACTCACTGGGTACCGGCAATGGTGTGAATACTATTACCAGCGGATTGGAAGGTGCATGGACATCAACCCCCACCAAATGGACCAACAATTATTTCTGGAACTTATTTGGATACGAATGGGAACTCACTAAAAGTCCGGCCGGTGCACACCAATGGATTCCCAAACATGGAATGGGTGCCGATTCAGTACCGGATGCACATGATCCTGTAAAACGCCATGCGCCTATCATGTTTACTACCGATATTGCCCTGCGTATGGATCCGGCTTATGAAAAAATCTCCAGAAGATATTATGAAAACCCGGATGAGTTTGCAGAAGCCTTCAGAAGAGCGTGGTTCAAATTAACCCACCGCGACATGGGGCCCATCAGCCGTTATCTTGGTCCGGATGTACCTTCAGAAGAATTGATCTGGCAGGACCCTGTGCCGAAAGCCAACTATAAAATAATTGAGGCAAAAGATATTGACACACTGAAAAACACTTTGCTGAACTCAGGATTAACCATCTCTCAGTTGGTATCCACTGCATGGGCCTCGGCTTCTACATTCCGTGGTTCAGATATGCGCGGCGGTGCCAATGGTGCCCGCATCCGTTTGGCTCCACAGAAATTCTGGGAAGTAAACAACCCCGCACAACTGAGCCAGGTGTTAGATAAGTTAGAAAGTATTCAGGCAGACTTCAATTCTAACAACACCGAAGGAAAACAAGTTTCTCTCGCCGACCTGATTGTGCTAGGAGGTTGCGTGGGCATTGAAAAAGCAGCAAAAGCAGCCGGAAAAAACATCACCGTTCCATTTACACCGGGCAGAACCGATGCTACACAGGAACAAACCGATGTAGATTCATTTAAGGTGCTGGAGCCTATTGCCGATGGTTTCCGCAATTATACCAAAGCACGCTACTCGGTTTCCGCTGAAGAGTTGCTGGTGGATAAAGCACAACTGCTCACATTAAGCGCACCTGAAATGACAGTACTCGTAGGTGGCCTGCGTGTGTTGAAAGCAAACTATGATCAATCAGCTCATGGAGTGTTTACACAACAACCTGAAGTGCTGACCAATGATTTCTTTGTGAATCTGTTGGACATGAACACCACCTGGAAATCTGCTTCGGCACACAACGATGTGTTTGAAGGTAGAGACAGAAAAACAGGAGAAGTAAAATGGACCGCTACACGCGTAGATCTGATCTTTGGTTCAAACTCTGAACTGAGAGCCATTGCTGAAGTGTACGCATGCGCCGACGGTAAAGAGAAATTCCTGAAAGATTTTGTTGCTGCATGGAACAAGGTAATGCAGCTCGACAGATTTGATCTGGCATAAATCGAATG
>DPFD01000006.1:1554-1758 GCA_003534175.1 Chitinophagaceae bacterium | reverse complement strand
CTTTTTTTATGCGATTCATTCACATATTACTTCATGGAATGAAAACCAATGGTGTTGCCTTCCGTGTCCATGCAAATGCCGCAAAAACCATATTGACCTATGGGCATTTTGGGCTGTAATACCTTTCCACCGGCAGCTTCTACCCTGGATATTTCCACTGAAGCATCTTCACATCCGAAATATACCAGCGTTCCACCGGTGCCC
>DPFD01000006.1:0-1547 GCA_003534175.1 Chitinophagaceae bacterium | reverse complement strand
GGTTTCATGTCAGGCATTTTTACCAGAGCACCGCTGATGGCCGGGGCCCCCTCTTTCCATGGGAAACTCACCATGTGCATCTCTCCTACAGATTCCGGTGTTTCCATATCCACCAGTTTCGTTTGCAGTACCTGCTCATAAAATGCACGTGCCCGAGGCATATCGTTTACATAAATTTCTACCCACACNNAAAGGATTGCTGTTGTTCATTGAAATAAATTTTTTGAAGGTGATTTAATGATAAAAATAAATATTTCTCACTATAACGAACAACCATTCATCACAAGCTTATAGTACTTGTTCAGCAACTCAAACGAGTACAAATGAGCATAAAACAAATTTGATGTTATAACCAATGCCGCTCCCGGCTTTTACAGAAAAATGAATGCATTTACTTTCTGAGGTTTTTCACCTCACGCATCAGGTCGTCGAGATAATCTGTTTGCACTTCCTGTATTTCAAGTAATTTTTTACTTTGATGCACGAGCAGATGATCAATTTTTTCACTCAGCAATTGTATTTCCAGTTCTGCCTTGAGATTGATTTTGTAATCATGCTCCGCCCGTTGCCTGTCTTTTTGTTCCAGCCTGTTTTGACTCATCATAATTATCGGAGCCTGAATGGCAGCGAGGCATGACAGAATCAGGTTCAGTAAAATAAATGGGTATGGATCGAAAGGCCGGGTATTGAGGATGTATAAGTTCACAATAATCCACAGTACCAGAAAAGAAAAAAAGGAAAGGATGAAAGCCCAGCTGCCGCCAAAGGATGCCACTTTATCTGCCACCCGTTGTCCTGTGGTCAGGGTATCATCCATCACTTCCTGAATATTTTCAGACAGGATAGAATTGTTGCTGATGGCTTCCATTACATCCCGGTCAATATCTGCCAGTTCACCCTTTTCCATTTGTATGAGCGATGCCAGATAAAGTCTGNNGGTTCAATTCGTAGAGAGAAATAAAAGTTTTCTCATGAAAACCGGGGTTCTCACTTTGAATCAATTTAAAGATACCCTCGCGTATATCTTTCCCCTGCACTTCTTCGCCTTCAGGGATGGGCTTTTGGCTGATAAAACTCGTCTCCATACAATGGTAATTATATTAATGAAAGTCATCAGTAGGAACTGAATACTATTCATCCTCATATTTAATTCAACTGTACACCTGATGTTTTCGTTTCATGTGAACGATTGAATATATAGCAATCAAATTAAACGGAAGTGTTGAAAGCACCATTAAGAGGTTGCCGCTCAATATACCCGCCAATAACACGAACCATAGGATGGATGCCAATCCCACAATACCTGCCACGGTTATCCATTTTTTGGGTTTGTGCTGAAATAAGGTAAAGAGTAATGCTATCTGTCCGAACAATGGTACAAGGATAAAAGGATGCACCATTGACTCCGGTGACTGAAATAATCCGGAAAACATTTCACCTTCTGTCTCAAACAAAAAAGCATGGTTGTTGCCACCCCATTCCATGTAACCGAATAAAGACAGCACAATCATCAGTCCGTTTAACCATTTAGCTTTCATATGAGAAGC
>DPFD01000122.1:4756-15433 GCA_003534175.1 Chitinophagaceae bacterium | reverse complement strand
AACTGGCAATGTATACACATCAACAGTCTGCACCATCAGTACGCCAAAGAAATAACCCCTATGCATTTACGTTAGAGAACAGTGGTGAGGATGATGAGGCAGTGATGCTCGTGAGTGAAGAAAAGGCAGGGCGAACTAAGGCCGGCGGGTTTTTCAAAAAAGTAAAACGTGTTATAGAACGCAAAACCAATATAGAAAACAAAGAGAGCTTGCTTATCGGCAGCTTTGAAATTGCAATCAGATAAAATTNNTCTACAAAAATTAAACGCATGAAAAAAGGAATGCTACTTTTAGCGATGGCACTCGTATGCCACGGAGTGAAAGCTCAAACAGACACAACCATAGTTGCCGCATCAGATACTGCCGGCAGAAAAACAGTAAGGATCGGGAACATCCTGATTATAAAAGCCAAAGATCAAAAAGGTAGAAAATACGTGGAGCTAACTAATAAGGACTCGGTTAAAAGAAAAGTTTCCCGTGTTACTACCAACTGGGGAATCCTCGATCTGGGCTTCAGCAACTTCACCGATAAAACCGATTATGCTCAAACCGGTTCATTTATTCAGAACAACCCCAACGGGCCTGCAATCAACGGGTATGATTTCCGTACACGCAATGGAAAAAGTGTGAATGTGAACATCTGGTTTTTTATGCAGAAGGTGAACCTGATTAAACAGAATGTAAACCTGAAATATGGTCTCGGACTGGAGCTGAATAATTATCGGTTCAGATCACCGATAAGTTTCCGGGAAGACGGCACCCTGCCTTTCTCAGGTGGTATGACCACCAATCAGCCCTTTGTATTCAGAGATACAATCAGCTTTAAGAAGAATAAACTCGCGGCAGATTATTTAACCATTCCCGTGATGCTCAATTTTACAACCAACAATAAAAAAGGAATGGATTTCGGTTTCAGTGCCGGGGTAAGCATTGGTTACCTCTACAGCCAGCGCAACAAACAGGTTAGCGAAGAACGCGGTAAAGAAAAGTCGCGCGGTGATTTTGATATGGAACCATTCAAGTTTTCCTACATCGGTGAACTTACCCTGGGCCCGGTGCGTTTGTATGGATCTTATACTCCAAAATCGATGTTCTCCAATCAAATGGACTTCAGGCCATATAATTTCGGTTTCCGGTTAAGTAAGTTTTAATGGGATATTTGGTAATTGTTCACGGGCGAATGTTTATTCGCCCGTACTTGTTTATATTCGGACTTCATGAGGATGCCGCGCCAACATATCCGCTTATTTTTAAAACTGCTTCATCAGGTGGATGCACAGCGTATATCCAACAACCCGTATTGTATTCAGTACTTTAACCAAATCAAAACCCACGGAGCATATTATCTCTCGATATATCATCGTGTACTCGAAACCGTTATTGAAAGGTGTAACCGGCAGCCTGATGATATCCGGCTGATTGATTATGGGTGTGGAAACGGGGTGCTTGGTTTGTTCGCCAAGTATTGTGGGTTTAAAAACGTTGTGCTTGCAGATGTTGATGCTGATTTTGTACATGCAGCCCGGAACCTGGCTCAGCAGATGAACCTGGCGGTAGATGTAATACCCGGCAGTATGGACGAGTTACAACATTATCCGGCAGATGCGTTAGTTGCTACCGACGTTATTGAACATATTTATCACCTGCCGTCTTTCTTTAAAAAAGTACAACAGCTAAACTCCGAAATGGTTACTGTTTTCACAACCGCTTCCAACCCCTGGAATCCGTTGATGGTAAAAAAACTAATGGCACTTCAATGGAAAGATGAAAACGTGGGCAATCCGGGTGGTGGCTTGTCGGGCAGCCCACATCCACCGTATCGGGTAATGCGTGAAGATATCATTCAGCAATATCTTACCAACCCTGCAGGTGTTCAGGCCATGGTGAAAGCCACGCGTGGATTGATGCGTCAAGATATCCTTAAGGCAATCGATACCTTTAAACTGAATCAAACCCTCCCGAACCCCGCACCGGATAACAATACCTGCCATCCTGAAACGGGTAGCTGGACCGAACGAATATATACTCCACAGGAGCTGGAAGTGGCCTTTGCAGCGGGTGGTTTTAGCTGTAACTTTAAGTCCGGTTTTTACAATGGGTTTGATGGGGGTGTAAAAAGTGTCTTAAAAAAGGGACTCAACCTGCTTATTTCAATTTTTGGCAAAAGAATTGCACCATGGATTTTGATAACCGGATTTAAAAAATGATTCCAACGTATAGCTGCTGATATCACATGAAAAAAATCATCCCATTCTTCCTTTCACTCCTCCTGATCGTGCTGTGCCTTACTGTGTTTCAGGTGCAATCAAACCCTAATCTGGTAAAAGTTTCAGAACCGGGTCTTCCTGATACATCATCGTTGAATACATATCCTGCGAGTTTGTTCAGCATTGTCATTGATAAAAGTGATTATGAAATGCATGTATATGATGAAGAGGGATGGTTGGCAACCTATCCTATCGTGTTTGGCAGTAAAGATCTTTCAGATAAAATGCGCGAAGGAGACAAGCGTACACCCGATGGCACCTTCACGGTTATCCTGAAAAAGCACCATCCAAAGTGGGGTCCGGAATTGCTGTTGGATTATCCAACGGCCGAAAGCCGGCAACGGTTTGAGCAAAGAAAAAGACAGGGGTTGATTCCAAAGGGCGCCAGAATCGGCGGTGGTATTGCCATCCATGGCACACGCCCGGAAGAAGAGTGGACGGTAGATAATTTTTACAACTGGACCGACGGCTGCATTTCTGTAAGATATTCTGAAATGCTGGAAATTTATGATCTCATCCCTGTGGGAACGAAAGTTACCATTCAGCCCTGATTAAAGTACAGTAAACTTCCATCACCATAACTCAGAAAGCGATAATCGCGGTTTAACGCATACTCATACACCCGTTTCCAGTCATCACCTATAGCCGCCGCAACCAGCAACAACAAAGTTGACTGAGGTTGATGGAAATTTGTAATCAATGCTTTCGCTGTTCTGAATGTATATCCCGGCACAATCATGATGTGCGTTTGTGTATAGAGGTGTTGCAGTTGATGCTTCTCCATGTAATCGAGTAAATGTTTCATGGATGCCTGCAAGGAAAGACGAGTACCGGATAATGGCTCGTGGTACACTTCCCACTGGTGCAGGGTCAGCGGCTCCTTCATGCCCAATGCAACTTTTACACCCAGCCAGTACAGGGTTTCCATCGTTCTCAGCGAGGTAGTGCCTACAGCCGTTATCATTGAATGGTTCATCAGCTGTTCCAGCGTGTGCCTGTTTACCTGTAACCATTCACCATGCATTTCATGGTCGCGGATGTATCTCGCCGTAACCGGTTTAAAGGTACCGGCACCTACATGCAGTGTCAGAAATCCCGTATCCACTGTGTTAGAAGAAATTTCTTTCAGCAATGCATCAGTGAAATGTAAGCCCGCAGTGGGTGCGGCAACTGATCCCTGATGTTGGGCATAGGCTGTTTGATACCGTTCTTTATCCGCCCCCGTAACCGCACGTTTTATATAAGGAGGCAATGGAACATAACCTGTCCAGGATAGAACTTCAGCGAAGGTGTATTTCTGAGGTTGCCAGTTGAACAGGATATCACAGTGTTGTGCACCTTTTGAAATTATTTGTGCCTGTAGTTCGATGGTTCCTTCAGGAGTTTCCATCTTTCGTGTAAGCATAGGTTCTTTCCATTTCGAAATACCACCTACCAGGCACTTCCATCGGGCAGTTCCCTGTTGCGACATGGCCGCTTCAAAACCCTGATGCGCATCTTCGGGCTCCAGACAAAAAATTTCTATTTGAGATCCGGTTGGTTTTTGAAACAATATTCTGGCATTAATAACCCGGGTGTTGTTGAACATGAGCAGGGATGGTTTCGGAAGATGCACACACAGGTTTCTGTAAATATCTTCTGAAATTTCTCCGTTTCTGTATATCAGCAGTTTGGATGCATCCCGCTCCGGTAAAGNNTTCGTGTGCTATCCGGTGTGGCGGCAAATCGTAACTGTAATCTTCAATACGTATAGCAGCAGGGTCAATCATCCTGCAAATGTAATATTGAATTAGACTGTGCCGTTCTTTTTAAACATTATTTGCCCGGAAGTAGTGCCCGGTAGGCAGCATCCTGAATGGCAGCCCGGATATTCATGGTGATGAGTTTCCGGTTGGTGGATGAAGGGTGTATTCTGTTGGAGAGAAAAATAAAAATCAATCCATTTTCAGGATCGGCCCATGCTGCCGTGCCGGTAAATCCGGTATGACCAAAGGTTCCGGGAGAAACCAGTGCTGAAGGATAGGGGTCTTTACGGGTAGTATTGTCGCGCTCCGGCTTATCAAACCCCAATCCACGCCTTGAAGCATTTTGATATTGCGTAAACTGATGAACGGTTTTATCATCAATAAAACAAAAGTCGTTTATCGTTCCTTTGTTCAGCAATAGCTGCATTAAAATATAAAGTTCTCGTGCATTGGAGAACAATCCGGCATGTCCGGCAACCCCACCCAGCATAGCGGCTACCGGATCGTGAACCGTACCTTGTATCAATTGTTTGCGAAAAGTATCATCGAATTCTGTGGGAACAATAGTTGAAGCAGGCACTTGCATGATCGGATTGAAGCCTGTATGTTTTAATTGCAGCGGTTCATAAAAATGCATTTTTAAATAATCGTTCAGGCGCTGTCTGGATACACGCTCAATGATGTTTCCAAGTAAAATGAACCCCACATCGCTATAACGGTATTGNNATCCCACATCGCTGTAACGGTAATGTGTTTTACCTGCAGGCAATGTGGCTATTTGTTTCAGTAAACGCTGGTTCCACGCTGTATCAACATATATTTTTTCTGTAACCATAACGGGATGGGTTAAGGCCGGATCGCTGCTGAAAACGGGTCGCCCGGTTTGCATCATTGCCAGGGCTTCTTTGTGCAGGGGGATGGATGCAGGAAGTCCTGAGTGATGGGTCAGTAAATTTCGTATAGTTATATTACCTGAGCGGGTGTGTTTTAGTTCAGGTAAATAATGACTGATGCGTTGATTTAGTTTAATGAGCCCGTCATCAAACAATTTCATCATACCCAGCGTAGTAGCCAGTGTTTTGGTAATGGAAGCTACATCATATACCGTGTGGGTGGAAATGCGCACCAAACTGTCATAAGTGAAATGCCCGAATGCTTTTTCATACACCACTTCACCGTTCTGCGCAATCAGTATCACACAGCCGGGAAACGCTTTTTGTTGAATGGCCCGGGTAGCAATGGAATCAATCTCCGTAATATTTACCGGGTTGAATTTTTTTTTTCGAGGGAAGCAGATGCGTTACTGCCGGAAGGGAAGCGGCTGCAAATGGTTACCGGCAGTTTACCTAAGTAGGGTTTCTTTCCGTTCAGCATGTCGGCCGCCACTTCGTGCACAATCTCATCGTCTTCATAAGCTATTACCAGATTCTCCAGCGCGCACCACTTCTGTGCTGCGTATGCATTTCCAAAATGAAAGACAATGGTTTTTTGCTGCTCAGATATTTTTAGGATGAGTGAATGTGCTGCAGGAGCAATACCGTAATTCGCCTGGGCACTGCGTGTGGTATTATGCACACCAATGATTACATAGTCGAAGTTTCTTTTAAGTTCAAGTAGTTTTTCATTGTTTTCCTTTTCGTTTCCGGGTTTCAATGAAAAGAAAAAACTCTTTGCGTTGTAATCTTTTTCCATCCTGCGTGCAAAGGCATTGGCTGCGTTCACACCAAACCCTACATAGGCTACACGTTGAGTGGTATTAAACGGAAAGAAGGCAGGCTCGGCTGCTGATACCAACGTAATGGCATTTTCGGCTACGCGTAAACGTATGGCTGGTACATCACGGTTTAAATCTGCAGCCAGGTTTTCTGTCTGAATAGGCTGTGTATTGTTTACAACGTATTGATATTTTGCTTTCAGGAGTTTTTTGCATTTAGATTCTATATCAGCCCAGTTGATTTTTTTTTCACGAATCGCTTTATGAACAGACTGGATGGTGGAGGGTACATCGAGTGGGAGGCAAAGCACATCATTGCCCGCAATGAGCGACTGAACAGCGGCTTCTCCACCCGGAAAAAACTTCTGAACACCTTTCATTTCAAGTGCATCGGTAAAAGTGAGTCCGTTATACCCCATTTTATCGCGCAATAAATCTTTTACATTTTTAGTTGAAAGTGAAGTGGCACGATTGGTAGCATTGTCAATGGCAGGGATGTTCAAGTGAGCAATCATCACACTGCCTACACCGGCTTCGAAGATTTTTTTAAATGGATATAACTCCAGACTATCTAAAGCGGCAAAAGGTTTTTTGATAACCGGCAGGTCATAATGTGAGTCAACGGTTACATCACCATGTCCGGGAAAATGTTTGGCGCAGGCAAGTACACCATGATCCTGCATACCTTTCATGTATTCGATACCGTAAGTTGCTACTGTATGTTTGTTTTCACCAAAACTTCTGTCGTTAATAACCGGGTTGGCGGCATTGTTGTTTACATCCACTACGGGCGCGAAGTTTACATGGATACCGAGTCTTTTGCATTGATTAGCCACAGCTTTCCCATAAGCATANNTTTTCCATAGGCATAAATAATGGAAGGGTCGCTCACAGCACCCAGCATCATTTGTTTAGGTAAGGCTTGCACGCTGTCGATCAAGCGCTGACCAACCCCCCATTCACCATCAATGCTGAACATGATAGGGGTTTTAGCCATTTGCTGGAGTTTATTGATGGCCAAGGCCTGCTGGGTAGGTCCTCCCTGAAAAATCAGTACTCCGCCCACATTGTATTTTTTAACCAGATCTTCTACCTGCTTATCATAAAAGGTTACTTTTCGGGTACTCATATCGATAGTGGATAACCGCACAATCATCAACTGGGCAATCCTTTCATCGGGGGTTAATTGCCTATACACACTGTCTGCCCATTGTTCGGCAGGAGTTTGTGCATGAGAAAAAAAGAAGGAAAAGCAAAACAGAAGTCCGGTGAGATATCGCATAGTGGAAAGGATATAGTAATTTTGAAAGTTCAAATTTCATCATTTTGTCTGATATAATTCAACTCTTACCTGATAACATTGCCAACCAGATTGCTGCAGGCGAGGTTATTCAACGCCCTGCCAGTGCCGTTAAAGAATTGTTAGAAAACGCGGTAGATGCCGGTGCGGATGAAATACGCCTGATTGTGAACGATGCCGGCAAACAATTGATACAGGTGATAGATAATGGCAAAGGGATGAGTGAGACAGATGCGCGCATGGCTTTTGAGAGACATGCCACCTCTAAAATCAGAAATATTGATGATTTGTTCCATATCAAAACGATGGGCTTCAGGGGTGAAGCACTTGCCAGTATTGCCGCTGTAGCACAGGTTGAATTGAAAACCAGGCGGGCAGAGGATGAGAACGGGATACGATTGGAGATTGAAAACAGTGTGGTGGTGCTGCAGGAGCCGGTGGCGTTTGAAAAGGGCACATCGGTTGCCATGAAGAACCTGTTCTTTAATGTGCCGGCCAGAAGAAATTTTTTGAAAAGCAATGCTTCGGAGTTGAAACACATCATGGAAGAGTTTATCCGTGTGGCTATGGCGTTTCCGGAAGTGTTTTTCTCACTGGTTTCTAATGGACAGGAAGTATTTCATTTAACAAAAGGTACGCTGAAGCAACGCATTGTTCAGGTATTAGGCAGCAGTTATGGTTCAAAACTGGTATCGGTGCAGGAACATACCGATTACATGAACATCTACGGTTTTGTGGGCAAGCCCGAAACGGCTAAAAAGAGCCGCGGCGATCAGTATCTTTTTGTAAACAGCCGGTTTATTAAGAGTCCGTACCTGAACCACGCCATCAATCAGGCGTTTCATGAGTTGATACCGAAAGACAGTTTTCCTATGTATGCGTTGTTTGTTGATCTCGATCCTGCAGAAATTGATATCAACGTGCATCCAACCAAACAGGAAATAAAATTTGAAGACGAGAAAGTGGTGTATGCCTTTGTGCAGTCTGCGGTTAAACATGCACTGGCACAGTTCAGTGTTACTCCCACACTCGATTTTGAACTGGATGCGGGCATTCAGCAATTGGATGCAGTGTCGAAACCGCTAACGGAATCACACCAGCAGGCTGCTCAATCAACGCGATTGTTTCAAACATTCAGCAAATCCAATCAGGCGCATTTTATTGAGCGCAGAAGTGATTTGAAAAACTGGGAATCTGTTTATCCGGAGAAGAGGTACTCCACTCCGGATACTGAAGCCGCTATCCCACCGGCTGCTACCCTGTACCAGGAAACAAGGGCTGTGGTTGAACAGGCGATGGAAGTAATTCAACTGCATCACACGTATGTGGTTGTTCAAACAGATCAGGGGTTTCTGGTCATCCATCAGCAAAATGCGCATGAACGTATTTTGTACGAGCGTTATGCCAAAGCAGTTATCGGCAAACCCATTGTAACACAGCAAAGCCTTTTCCCTGCTACGCTGGAGTTATCACCCGGAGATGCGCTGTTGTTGCAGGAAATCCTGAGTGAGTTGTCAAGCCTCGGTTATCAAATAGAATCTTTCGGGAATAATACTTTTATTGTAAGGGGTACGCCGGCAGATGTAACGCAGGGCGATGAGCAATCGGCCATCGAATTTTTACTGGAACAGTACAAACATTTCAGTTCCGAGCTCAAATTTTCAAAACGGGAAAAAGTACTGAGAACCCTGGCCATGCAGCATGCCATTAAGCCGGGCACCGCGCTCAATAAAAAAGCCATGCATACCTTGCTGGAGGAATTGTTTCAATGCGAACAACCATCAGTTTCGCCGAATGGAAAACCGGTGTATCAGTCGTTTTTGAATACAGAACTGAACAGGTTTTTCGGCAGATAAAAATTACTGGCAATCTCTTTCCTGCAAACGCAGCCATCGCTCCGGAATCTGATTGGAACTGGCTTCCACATAATCCTTATAACTACATGCCATCCATTTCCCGTCGGGCATTTTCATCCACCATCTGTTAGAACGTTTGCTTTGAAGGAACGTGGTTTCTACCTGTGCAAATGCGGTGTGAAACACAATAAAATCATGCGTTTCATCCGGGAGTACATCTTGTTTCTTCTTGTGAAACCCGTCTATAAAATACCAGATCATCTGTGCAATCTGCAGGGCGGATAATTCCTGAGGGTCATCCTCCGGCCGATATCCATAAATACCCAGGGAGGAGATTTTATGACTCATACCTGCATAACGTACAAGCGTACACGCTTCTGCGCCGGTGAGTCCGTTCGGACTTAATTTACTCGCGGGAGAATCACTGTTTTTAATAGCCTGAATATCTACACTCATCATATCAGTGTGCCGGATGGGAGGTTCCATTTCCTCAATCAGTTCCTGAACCATACCCACACGAAAGCAATCGAAATGCAATTTGTTCAGGGTTTCCATCATACGCGGATGCACAAAATAACTCTGGAAGGCCATGTGGTTGTAATGCTTTACCAGATTGGGTTCGCCGGTGAGCAGGTCGAGCAAAAAGTTTTCACTTCGCAAAGCGCTTTCTCCATGTAAATCAACCGCTGCATCCACACAGGTTACTTCTACGGTTCGTTCAAGGGATCTGTATGCTTCGTATTGTGCCAGCGTAATATCATGTGAGCCTCCGAGCAACAATACTGTTTTACCGTTTTGAATGAGTTCTGAAACAACCGTTTTTATAGCTGCGTAGGTATCGTTCAGGGTCATGCCTGTTTTAATGTTGCCTACATCTGCCAGGGCCACATCCTGATGCCAGTAATGTAATCTGTACAGTTTTTTACGGATGGTATCCGGGCCTTCTGATCCTTTGTTGTTCATTAACTGTCCGCGGTATTCAGGCACTCCCAGCAGCACGATGTTTACGTTCTCCAGGTCGGGCATAGTGTCTTCAAAAACCTGAATATGTTTTCCAATCTGGCCATCCGTCAGACTTTCATCCTCCAAAATACCATTCACGTGAACCGGCGATAAATAATCATGTAAATCGTGCATGCATATAATTTGTGGCAAACCTAAAGTTTTAACGTGAATTTTCCATTTAGGAAGAATAATGGCCCTGTCAAACATGGATTTTAATGTACATGGAGCAGATACTTATTACCTTTGCAGGATAATC
Source organism: Chitinophagaceae bacterium (assembly GCA_003534175.1). GTDB lineage: Bacteria > Bacteroidota > Bacteroidia > Chitinophagales > Chitinophagaceae > Ferruginibacter. The sequence goes on along the minus strand of DPFD01000122.1, from coordinate 5,290 downwards.
AGGCAGCGATGAGTCATCAGGAAATTTTACAGGATGTAGTTATCAAATTTGCGGGAGACAGCGGCGATGGAATGCAGCTGACCGGTAATCAGTTCACGGTTAACTCCGCTTTGCTGGGGTTAGATCTGGCAACGTTTCCGGATTTTCCGGCAGAAATCAGGGCCCCGGTGGGTACCCTGCCCGGGGTGAGTGGTTTCCAGTTGCATTTCAGTTCGAATCCGGTGTTTACACCAGGGGATGAATGTGATGTACTCGTGGCCATGAATGCCGCTGCGTTGAAAGTAAATTTGAAATCGCTGAAGAAGGGAGGGAAANNATTGTGAATACCGACGGGTTCGACAGTAAAAATCTTCGATTGGCCAATTATCCGGATGGGGTGAATCCGTTGGACGATCATTCCCTGGATGGTTATGAAGTACTGAAGATGGATGTGTCGAGGCTTACCCGTGAAGCACTGAAAGAGTTTACGCTTGGCACCAAGGAGAAAGACAGGGCAAAGAATATGTTTGTACTGGGTTTTTTATACTGGATGTA
>DPFD01000122.1:0-4747 GCA_003534175.1 Chitinophagaceae bacterium | reverse complement strand
GCAACACCATTGATTTTCTGAAGGAGAAGTTTTCAAAAAAACCTGAGATCCTTGAAAGCAACATTAAGGTACTGCAGGCCGGTTATCATTACGGCGATACCACAGAAACCTTTACCACGCGCTACCAGGTAGAAAGGGCCCGAATGGAACCCGGAACCTATCGTTCCATCATGGGAAACCAGGCGCTGACACTGGGTTTGGTGGCAGCTGCACAAAAAAGCAACCTCCCCATGTTTCTGGGTTCTTACCCTATCACCCCAGCCAGTGATATTTTGCATGAACTCAGCCGTTATAAAAACTTCGGAATAAAAACATTTCAGGCAGAAGATGAGATTGCAGCCATCACTTCGGCTATTGGTGCCAGTTATGGTGGATCGTTGGGGGTTACTACCACTTCCGGCCCCGGAATGGCATTGAAAACAGAAGCGATGGGGCTGGCGGTAATGCTGGAAATACCTTTGGTAATCTGTAATATTCAACGTGGCGGGCCCAGTACCGGGTTACCCACTAAAACAGAACAGAGTGATTTGCTACAGGCCGTGTACGGCAGAAACGGGGAGTGCCCGATGCCTGTGATTGCCAGTGCAACACCTGCTGATTGTTTTGATGTGGCCTATGAAGCCGTACGACTGGCCGTTCAGCACATGACGCCGGTTATATTATTGAGCGACGGATACATTGCCAATGGTGCTGAACCGTGGAAGTTTCCACAGGAAGATGCGCTGAAAGAAATTCAGGTGGCATTCAAAACACAACTTGGCGATCAGGAAGCCGTATTTCAACCCTATGTGCGGGATGAGAAAGGGGTAAGGCCATGGGTGAAGCCAGGAACTGCCGGACTGGAGCATCGTATTGGCGGATTGGAAAAACAAAATATCACCGGAAATATCAGTTACGATCCGGAGAACCATCAGTTGATGGCAAAATTGCGCCAGGAAAAAGTAGATAAGATAGCTCAGCATATCCCTGAGCAAAAATTAGACAGCGGTCCGGAAAAAGGGAAACTGCTGGTAATTGGATGGGGAAGCACCTACGGCGCTATAAAAACGGCCTGTGAAGCAGTACGCAACGGTGGCGAAGATGTTGCGCATATCCATCTCCGTTATATACGGCCTTTTCCTTCTAACCTGGAACAGATTATACGCAATTACGACAAGGTGCTGGTGCCCGAGTTGAACAATGGACAGTTGATTCGGTTGCTGAGGGATCAGTTTTTAATTGATGCCAAAGGAATGAATAAAATAATGGGTGTGCCGTTCACCAAATCAGAACTGGTTGAATCCATCCGCACTATGCTGGAAGATTAACAGGTCCATTCAGTGGAAAGCATAAAAAAAGGTTGTCGTGTTACGGCAACCTTTTTTAAATTAAGTATGTAGGAATTAATAACGCTCTCTTCCCAGCGTAATACCCAGTTTGATGTTGAAACTGAAGTAAGCGTCGTTCTGATCTGGACTTCCTCTTTTGCTGCCACCGTTGGGGTTGGTTCTTGATTCAATCTGACGGTCAGCCATATACGCAGCCAGAGCAGCTTTATCCGGAGAAAAATACTGATTGAATAAATCAGGGTTAATGTAGTTGGTGCTTACGTCATCCAAATAATCAGTAAATAGCTTACGATATACAAATTCACCGCGAAGCGTGAAAGCCTGTGATAACTCGTATTTCACACCAATCCCCAATGGGATATTCAGTTGCTTGAGTTTGTACACATCACGGTCAGGATATTCGTTGAAACCCTGTCCTTCTGTGCTGAGAGGCTGCAGGTCAATCCAGGTGCCATTGGGGCCCTGGGCTTGCGGGTTGAAGGAGAAGAAACCAACACCGGCCATTACATAAGGCGACCAGCGTGGAGGTTCTACATCACGGTTAGCCCAGTCAATAAAAATGAAGAATGGGTGAAACTCTGCAATAGCTGCAATTTCGGTAATGTTGGTACGAAAATGCAGGTTGCGGTTATAACGCTCTTTGGCGATATCCGTAATACCGGCAAGCACATTGTCGTTTCCACTTAATTTACCGAAGGTTGCTTCCAGGCGCAGTCCTACGGCATACCTGAAATTTGCACTCATGAACACGCTTCCACCCACATTGGTCTGGCCCATGTTCAGGTCTTTTATAAACTTACCTCCAAGACCTTTCTTTCCTCCAATATCTGTGAGGCAATTCATGATACTGAGTGAGCCACCCAATTCAAATGTAACCGGGTTATCATAGTAGTTATCGTTGTAGAAATAATACTGGCCCTGAGCCTTCTGGCTTAAGCCTGCAAACGAAAGTAAGCAGAACAAAAACGATATTTTTTTCATCACAAGTGCGCGCTTTTGAGGGGTTATACTGAGAAAAATCGGATATTTTCGAAAATTTACCTTCACAAAATAAATCAAATTATTCAATTTTTGCTTTTATTTTCTTTTCATAATACTTGCAGGCATCCCGAATGCCGCATTCGCTGCACCTGGGGTTTCTGGCCATGCAAATATGCCTTCCATGTAAAATGAGCCAATGGTGAGCCCGGTGAATCAAATCACGCGGAATATGGCGAATCAGTTGCTTTTCAGCCGCTTCCGGTGTTTTAGCCCGATAGGTTAGCCCCACCCTGGCACTCACCCGAAATACATGGGTATCCACCGCCATGTTGGGTTGCTGATCAATGACAGATGTAATCACATTAGCCGTTTTTCTGCCAACCCCGGGGAGTTTTACCAAATCTGAAACGTTCATGGGTACTTTTCCATTGTGTTCTTCCACCAACATTTTGGCCATACCCATCAGGTGTTTGGTTTTATTGTTGGGATAAGAAATGCTTTTTATAAGGGGGAAGAGCTCATCAAACGCGGCTGCTGCTAGCGATGGGGCATCCGGATATTGTTCAAAAAGGGCCGGGGTAGTTAAATTCACCCGTTTATCTGTACACTGTGCGGATAAAATCACCGCCACCAGTAGCTGAAAAGGGTTTTCATAGATTAATTCCGTTTCAGCATCCGGGTTGTGCTGCAGAAAATAATCGATGATATATTGGTAACGCTCCTGAATACGCATAAAAAACCCTGAATATTTACATTCAGGGCACAATTTAAACCGAATAAATTATTTTGATTAATGAGACAACGCTTCTTGTCCTTTAGCAGCATAATCCATAATGCTGTCAATGGTTTGTTGCCTGGGCGAAAAAGACAAAGCAGCCAGCCTTTTAGAGGCAGTAGCCATTACCTGCAGCTTCTCACGCAATTCAAAATTGCTTTCCAGTGCAATATCAATAGCTGATCTTTTCTCCGCAGACACCTCATTATAGAGGTATTGAACCAGGTCTTCTAAATTAATTTTTTCCATCATGTAGGTTAGTTTGAAATTTTATTAATCATTATCCATCCTAATTAACGGCGACCGTTCAATAATATTGCGTGCCTTAACGTAGTTTTATGAAATTTATGGGGAATTTACGATGAATAAATCTTCATTATCTTTTTTCATCATGTATTTCTCCCTGGCATACTTTTCAATAGACTCTGCACTGGTTTTTAGCAACTTCAATTCTTTTCGGGTATCTGCTATCTGACGATTTAAAACTTCTTCACTTTTTTCCAGTTCATTCAGTTTTTGCTTCCGGGCGGCAATCAATTGCCAGTCTTTGGGGTCGAAGAATGCCATCCATATAACAAACAACACCAGTGAAAGGATGTATTTGTTGAGAAAGAGGCGCACCATTCGGTTTTTTGGAATCATAACAAAATGTACAGGATGATTAAATGTACAAATACTTTACCAATTTTTATTTACGGCCGAAGGATAATTTCTTTCCGGGATAGATAGCGCTCTCGGCTAAAATTTCTTCAATACGTATCAATTGGTTGTATTTGGCCATGCGATCACTGCGGGAAGCCGAGCCGGTTTTTATCTGGCCACATTGCAATGCCACCGCCAGATCTGCGATGGTACTGTCTTCTGTTTCACCGCTCCGGTGGCTCATGATGGTATTGTAGCCATTGTGCTGAGCCAGGGTAACCGCGTTGATGGTTTCAGTTAATGTACCAATCTGGTTTACTTTCACGAGCAGGGCGTTGGCGGTATCTTCGTCTATGCCTTTCTGTAAGCGCTGCACATTGGTTACAAACAGGTCGTCGCCTACCAACTGGCATTTGTCTCCAATCGCATCGGTAAGCATTTTCCAGCCCTTCCAGTCGTCTTCTGCCATGCCATCTTCAATGGAAACAATCGGGTATTTTTTCACCCAGGTTTCCCAGTATTTCACCAGTTGTTCGCTGGTCATTTTTTTACCGTCGCTTTTATGGAAGATGTATTTTTTCTCTTTGGCGTTCCACAACTCGCTGTTGGCAGCATCCATGGCAATGGCTACCTGGGTGCCCGGTTTGTAACCGGCTGCAGTGATGGCTGAGAGTACAGTTTCTATCGCTTCTTCGTTGCTCTGAATATTGGGGGCAAATCCTCCTTCATCACCAACATTAGTGCTGTAACCCTTTTTCTTAAGTACTGTTTTTAATGCGTGGAATATTTCAACGCCCCAGCGCAATCCTTCGCTGAAGGAAGTAGCCCCCACGGGCATCACCATAAATTCCTGAAAATCGATTTTGTTATCAGCGTGCGCGCCGCCGTTGAGGATGTTCATCATAGGTACCGGCATCACGCGTGCATTGGTTCCTCCGATGTAACGATACAGTGGAAGGTTGGCTTCCAGCGCTGCCGCTTTTGCTACCGCCAAACTCACCGCCAGCATGGCATTGGCACC
>DPFD01000058.1:1110-2526 GCA_003534175.1 Chitinophagaceae bacterium | reverse complement strand
GTTTTTTTCCATTCACCAGAATGGAGGCTGTACCCGATTGGCAATAGGAAGTTCCGCGCTTAGCGGGTACTTTATTTTTAAAGGTGATGTGAGGAACAGCAGGCCAGGGCTGGGTGCGGGCCGTACTCTTTGCATCCGGCAAAACGGTTTGAAGCAGTTGAATGAATTCAACAGGAGTTTGGGCCTGAGCAACAGCAGCAATGAATACAAAGCAACCAACGATGAGCTTTTTCATGTGTTGAAAGTTTAAAAGTGAAAGAATACCATCCTTTTCACTGAAGCTTCATCGGTATGCAATCGGTAGAATCCGGCCTAAAAGTTACAGCTTTTCGGGAAACGCGGGAAAGGAATTACATCGCGGATATTGCCCATGCCGGTAACAAACTGTACCATCCGCTCAAAACCCAGTCCGAAACCCGCGTGTATGCAGGTACCGTAGCGGCGGGTGTCGAGGTACCAATCCAGTTCTTCGGCAGGCACATTCAATTCTTGCATGCGGTTCAGCAACACGTCCAGTCTTTCTTCTCTCTGTGAGCCGCCCACAATTTCACCAATGCCCGGAGCCAGGATATCCATTGCCGCTACCGTTTTTCCGTCGTCATTCATCCGCATGTAAAACGATTTAATTTCTTTCGGATAGTTGGTGATGATGACAGGCTTTTTAAAATGCTTTTCAACGAGGTAGCGCTCGTGTTCACTTTGAAGATCGGTTCCCCAATGTTCAATGGGGTATTGGAATTTCTTCTTTTTGTTGTGGTTGCTGTCTTTTAATATTTGTATGGCCTCAGTATAAGTGATGCGCTCAAAGGTGTTTTGAACTACGAAGGAAAGTTTTTCGAGCAGGGGCATGCTGCGTTCAGTTACCGGCTTTTGTTTCTCTTCTTCTTCGAGGCGCTGTGCCAGGAAGGCCAGGTCATCCGCATTGTGCTGCATTACATAGTTGATGATGTACCGGATGAAGTCTTCGGCCAGGTTCATATTGTCTTCCAGATCTGCAAAGGCTACCTCAGGTTCTATCATCCAGAATTCAGCCAGATGGCGGGTGGTATTGCTGTTTTCAGCCCGGAAGGTGGGCCCGAAAGTGTAGATATTTCCGAAGGCCATGGCCGCCAGTTCGCCTTCAAGTTGTCCACTCACGGTTAGGTTGGTACTTCTGCCAAAGAAATCATCTTTAAACTGAACCTCTCCGTCTTTTACCGCGCTGCCATCGAGGGGCAGGGTAGTTACCCGAAACATTTCACCTGCACCTTCTGCATCGCTGGCGGTGATGATGGGCGTGTGGATGTATAAAAATCCGCGTTGGTGGAAAAACTCATGTACGGCAAAAGATAAACTATGGCGGATTCTGAAAATGGCCCCGAAGGTATTGGTACGAAAACGCAGGTGTGCAATTTCGCGCAAGAATTCAAGGCTGTG
>DPFD01000058.1:208-1091 GCA_003534175.1 Chitinophagaceae bacterium | reverse complement strand
CCGGGTCACTGTCGCCCAGGATATCAATTTTTACCGCCTGCATTTCAACCTGCTGGCCTTTTCCGATGGAGGGCACCAAACGGCCGGTAGCCCGTATACAGGCTCCGGTAGTGATGCGCTTAAGGGTAGCTTCGTCCAGTAAACCCAGGGGAGCAACCACCTGCAGGTTATTGTTTGTACTTCCATCGNNGCTATAAACTGATTATTACGAAAAGTTCTTACCCAGCCCATTACTACGGCATCCTGTTCGGTGATGTTTTCTTTAATTATGCGGCTGATGGTTGTACGAATGTTGAACATGCTGTAAAAATTAGTGTGCAAAGATAATTCCCGGGTAGCATATCATGTATACTATTAAAATGTAAAAGGGCACCCGTGTGTTGGTAAAAGTAAAGGGAATCAAAATTTTTTTTAACCATCTTGTAACATATATAAAAAACTTCCCTTAAATTCAATTTTCAATATCTTACGAAAAACGGAGCCAAACATCCTTACCCCACCTGTAACCATTTCGGTTTTTCATTGCTCACCTTTGGCCTTTCATTTTTTTCTTGCGGAAACAAACTGTTTTCTGTGGGGTTCATTTTTAAAAAATATGTGTATGCGCAACAAATCAACAAAAACCATTACACCAGTAAACAAGTTTTTTTACGGGTTCATCAATCAGGTATTTATTTTGTTGTTGGGCTTCCTGCCACTGTTCTCGCAGGGTCAAACCACGCTCATTTCCCCTTCAGGAGATGGTGGATTTGAAAACGGAGCTACACTGGCCTCCAACGGATGGATGGCCGTGAATGCAGCCACCGACGGTTGGGTTACTTCTTCGCTGAACCCGCCCGGAACATCTGCAGGAACACGGTCTGCTTTTGTATCTGCAGACAAT
>DPFD01000058.1:0-184 GCA_003534175.1 Chitinophagaceae bacterium | reverse complement strand
GGTAGCACCTGGTCGTACTCTCAGGTTAGCACCTTAACACATATATATAAAGATTTCACTTTACCGGCTGGAGAGCCTGTTGCGGATATCGCTTTTAAATGGAAAGCCGGAGGGGAAGGAGGCGGAACATCTGACTGGGATAATTTAAAAGTATTCATTGCCCCTACATCGGTTACGCCCACCA
>DPFD01000192.1:16792-32611 GCA_003534175.1 Chitinophagaceae bacterium | reverse complement strand
GCAAAAGGACCAATACCCCCTGCTTTTATGCGTACAGAAACCGGATCGTTTCCATACACCACTTCGGGTCTTTTGATGGCATCATATGTACCATTCCACGCCGTACCAAAATCAAAGAATTGTACAATCTGTAAGTTTTTCAGGAATGAATTGGTAACGGGTTTTTCGAAGAAAGTAGACATAATGGGAACGCGAATCTCACTGTTAATGACCACCGCATTGTTTCCATTCGCTACATTTTGTATAAAGCCTCGCATGTTTACAGCTAAACTCTGGAAAGCGTAGGATTGATCCGGATCAGGGCGGTTGCCGGTATTGAAGAAACGTTCTTTAATTAACTGGCCATTATTATCAAAACGCTGGTTATCTCCAAACATCAGCCAGCCATCTACTCCTCCCAGATAATAAATCATCTTTTGTGTTCCAAAACTGAAATCACCGGCTGCACGTCCGGCCCAGATTACATTTTTATAAATCGGATGATAATAGCGGGCGTCAAAACCGGCATTAAAGGTTTGTGGTTTATTCGCCGTTTGCCCTTGGTTTACCTGTTGAAACCAGTCAAAGAAAACTTTATAACGAAGTCCTTCCCAGATGTTCATCGCCGGGTTCAGGGTGTTGTCGTACACAAACGATGCCTGTGATACTGAATACAGATTTTTTACATCATCCACAGCAGCACTCAACGGATCTACAGCTGATACGAGTACCCTGTCGGAACGTATACCCGAAGTAAGTTGAATGCTCATGTTTTCGTTGAATGGATATTTGATATTCGCCTGATACAGATTGGTAATGGTTTTACCCGGATACACGCCGCCCACCGGATTACCGCCGCCATCTACCAGTTGCACGCCAATATTCACCACATTCCGGTAGTAGGTTACTCCCCAGTCGAAACGCTTGCGCAAATTCTGGAAGCTCATCATCCATTCATTGTCTTTCAGGTTGGTACTTAACCTGAACGCACCGGTGATGCGATAGTCTTCCATTTGTTCAGTAGTTCCTAATCTGATTAATCCGTTCAGCGGTGTACCGCTATTCAGGCGCACTGGGCCCGAACCGCCGGCGTATGGCTGATACCGGTTGATGAGTACATTGTTGTTGAAATTGATACCACCATAATCGGCTGAAAACTTCATGGGCTTATAACGGTAATGCCTGGCCGAAGCTAAAATATCAGACGCAACCAGGGTATTCGTGGTGATGTCGTCCGGTTTCAGCACACCATCCTCTTCGGGTTCAAACTCACTCTGGAATTCATTGGCCGGAGCCAGGCTGTCTTTCACTGCCGGAGGTGCTGGTGGTGCAATGGGTGCGGAGGGCACTATCTGGGTCCGCTTGCTTTCCCGCATCAGTTTTTGCATGTACACGGTAGGGCGGGCGGTTACATTCCTGTTGCGGAGCGTAACTTCATCAATCTTCAACTTGTACAGCACTTTTTCATCACTTTGCTGTGTTACTTCGCTTACCTGATTGTTATCGCCGGCGATACGTGTTTCTGCGAGGTTCGACGGGTAATTGGTGAGCGGAAAGGTATACGCGGAATCAGAGGATATGCTTACAACGGCTACAGAATCAATGTCGGTTTTACCCATCGCTGCAAGCGTGCTGTCAATTTCTGCCAAACCGGGATTTCTTAATATTTCATCTCCTATCAGCACCAGGGTGTCTAATCCCTCTTTACGTGTAGTAAAAAATCCTGCATACCGGTTGGCAATACCATTTTCGTCGCTTACAAATGTGAAGTGATTGGAGTTGTACTGCATCGGGTAACGGGCATTACCATATTTTAAATCAGACAACCGGGTAATTTGATTCAACTCGGGTTTGTCGCCAAAATTATTGATGAGAAAAATGTTGAACCGATTGTCTGAGGGTAGCACCGTGTCACCGGATTTGGCTTCGGCGGATGGCCGGTTACTGGAATAGATAATTCCGGTTTTATTCGGGAATGCTACAAAGGATGCATCCAGATCATCATATATATCATTGGTTACCTGGATTACTTTCTCCTTGTCTATGTCCATGGTGAAAATGTCCGTTTGACCATCCTTTACGGCCGATAACAACAAGGTTTTACTATCGAGCATGTATTTCACATCCTGCACCTGATCAAACACCTCGCTTAAATCAATCCGGTGTGTTTTGAAACGGTTTACCAGATCGTATACAAACAGCTTCAGTTTCCCTTCATCCGGATAAATAACTGCAATCCGCGTGCCTTTCGGATCCCAGGCCATCATCGGATAGTTGGGATGAATTTCATTCTCTCTTTTGCGGGCACCGTATTTCAACAGGGTTCTGTATTCATAATCTTCATTGAGTAACACCCGCACGATACCGCGCTTATACTGAGTTACCACAAATGAATTGTTTCTCTTATTGGGATTTACATTGAAGCGGAAATAATTTTTTCTTTTATTGATGTCAAACCCTTCCACATAACTTCCTTTCGGATATGCTTTTCGGCGCATCAGGTCTTTGTAGTATTTGTCTTCGTTGTACTCCATAAACTCGCGCAACAGCGGTTTAAACCTCATCTTGGTAATTTGAGTACTGGCCTTGTTCAGGTTTTTGTTTACCCGTGTGAGATAAAAGAAGTAAGTAACATTTTCCTTTTTGTATTTTTCTTCAATGAAATACCAGAACGCATGTCCGGCCAGGCGGGGTTTATGAAAGGCCAGTTTATTAAATCCTGAATAATTGCCACTCAGGATTTCATTCTTCAATTCATCATCCAGTTCGGTACTCCAGTTTTCTCCCAGGTAAGAAATATATCCATCTACCATCCATTGAGGTAAATCCAGCAATGCCTGATTACCGGCAATTTCTCCCAAATCTTCTCCAAACAAAATATTCTGTGTGATGATGCCGGCAATTCCTTCCCGAATCTGACGCTTCAGATTGGCGTGGTTGGCATCAAAATAGACCGGCATTTTATTGTTTACCAGCTTGGTTAGTCCATCCGTATTCAGCAAATCGGTTTCCAAACCAATGTTGGTTTGCTGAAAGTCGCTGTAATTGTTGTATAATACGATGTTGGCTCTTTTTTGTAACCGATATTCCGCCGCGGTTTCAATAGACTCCAGTTCCTTTTCTGCAACCTGCAATACAAATTGCGCCAGGGGTTTCCCTCCTTCATAATAGTACACATTGAAGTTTTCTGTTTGATAGTAAAACCATTTCCGTTTTTCAAACTGCAACCTGTTTTTCCCGAAGGTTACGGCATTTACCTGGGCATGCAAATCGGGGAGCAAAGAAATTATTCCTAACGTAATCAAAATTATTCTGCAGAACTTTGCCATACGGAGTCTAAATTGAGTTCTAAAATTAACTGATTACCCGTTAACCTTAAAATATTATCATTTCAGCCCATGTTAACTGTGCAAATTTTCACATTTAGTCCTATTCAGGAAAATACATATGTAATATATAATGAACACCGGAACTGCATCATCTTCGATCCGGGCTGCTATGATGAGGAGGAAAAACAAACCCTGGCCGGTTTTATCGCACAGAATGGCTTAAAACCTGTTCAACTGGTGAATACGCACTGTCACCTCGATCATATCTTCGGAAATCAATTTGTTTGTCAGACCTATGGTTTGATGCCGTGCTTTCATCCGAAGGAAGACGAGATGTTTAAACTGGCACCTTCGAGCGGATTGATGTACGGACTCCCGTTCGAAATGTATTCCGGCCCCGTAAAACATTTGAAGGAAGGAGAAACACTCACATTAGATGAGGATACTTTCAGCATATTATTCACCCCGGGACACAGCCCCGGAAGCCTGAGCTTTTATTCCGCAACGAATGGCTTTGTGATTTCAGGTGATGCATTGTTTAATGGCAGCATCGGGCGTACTGATTTACCGGGCGGCAATTATGATCAATTGATTCAATCCATCAAAAGCCAGTTGCTCACCCTGCCCGAAGACACCCTCGTGTACAGTGGGCATGGTCCGGTTACTACCATTGGTGCAGAAAAAAAGCACAATCCTTTTTTAACGGATTAATCGTTTCTGTCCTGACACAATTCAATCAACACACCGTTGCTATCTTTCGGATGTAGAAAGCATACGAGCTTATTGTCGGCACCATGCTTGGGTGTTTCATTCAGCAACCTGAAACCTGCATCCTGTAAGCGTTTCATTTCATCGTATATGTTCTCAACCGCAAATGCGATATGGTGAATTCCTTCGCCTTTCTTTTCTATGAATTTTTGAATCACACCCTCTTCCGAAGTGCTTTCCAGCAGCTCAATTTTATTGATACCCGTTTTAAAAAATGCCGTGTTCACCTGTTCGCCGGTTACGGTTTCGGTTTTATAGCAGGCGGTGTTCAATAACTTTTCGAATAAGGGAACAGAAGTTTCCAGACTCTTAACCGCTATGCCAATATGTTCGATATGCAACATTTTTTCTGTATTTTACGTTGATGGTAATGATTGGGTTTGAACTACAAAAGTGCGAACTTTTCATTTGAATCGCCAAACAACCCACACAATTCAATTCTATGGCAGAAAAACCGGTTTATTTCGACCACAACGCCACCACACCGGTTGATCCGAGGGTGCTGGAGTGTATGCTGCCATACTTCACCGAACATTTTGGAAATGCTTCCAGCCGCAGTCATCCCTACGGCCAGGATGCAGCGCATGCGGTGGAGACAGNNAGCCCGTGAACAGGTAGCCGCGCTGGTTGGTGCAGAACCCAGGGAAATCATCTTTACTTCCGGTGCAACAGAATCCGTGAATCTCGCCATGAAGGGTGTGGTGGAAACCTACGCCTCCAAAGGCAATCACATCATCATCCTGGAAACCGAACACAAGGCGGTGATAGATACAGCCACAACCATCGAAAGAAAAGGTGGAAGTGTTACCATTCTGAAACCGGAGCGCAACGGAATCCTTCAGCCCGATGTGCTGGAAGCGGCTATTCGTCCGGATACCGTTTTAATTGCGGCAATGTATGCCAATAACGAAACCGGAGTAATTCAGCCGATTCAGGCCATCAGTGCCATTGCCAGAAAAAATGGAGTAATTTTTTTTACGGATGCCACACAGGCGGTAGGTAAAGTGCCGGTGCATGTGGAACAGGACGGAATTGATTTGATGGCGTTTTCAGCACATAAATTGTACGGACCCAAAGGTGTGGGCGCGTTGTACGTTAGGCGCAAACAGCCCCGTGTGAAACTCACTGCACAACAGGATGGGGGCGGACATGAACGCGGATTGCGCAGCGGTACCCTGAATGTTCCGGGCATCGTGGGGTTTGGTAAAGCGTGTGCAATATGCCAGAAAGAAATGGCAGCCGATACCAAGCGATTGACGAAACTGAGGGACAAGCTCGAACATGCTTTTCTGCAGATGGAAGAAGTGCAGGTGAACGGAGATACATCCCACCGCTTACCGCATGTTACCAATATTACGTTCCGGTATATAGAAGGCGACGGGTTGATGCTGGGCTTCAACCAAAAAGTGGCGGTGAGCAGCGGCTCGGCCTGCTCCTCAGCCCTCACAGAACCCAGTCATGTACTAATGGCTATGGGCCTCACGGCCGATCAGGCGAAGAGTACACTAAGATTCAGTCTCGGACGTTATAATACTGAGGAGGAAATAGATTTTGCCATCAAGGCAATAAGTGACACGGTTATGAAGTTAAGAGAAATCAGCCCTTTATGGGAAATGTATAAGGAAGGGATAGATCTCGATCAGTTCAACTGGCCGGGATAAATGTGGTTAACCTTTTAAAACACCAATGTAATGGCCTATTCATCGAAAGTGATGGATCATTACCTGCATCCGCGATGTGCCGGCTCACTGGATGAGCCTCTGGTACATACCGGAACAGCCCTGGTAGGCTCACCCCTCACCGGTGCCGTTATCCGGATACAGATCCTCGTGGATGAGGACACACAAATGATCAAAGCAGCCCGGTTTAAAACTTACGGTTGCGGATATGCGATTGCAATATCCTCCTTACTGTGCGAATGGCTCACCGGCATCAGCCTTGAAGATGCCCTGCACATTGATGCTCAGGCTATCAACTACGAACTCGAGCTTCCGCCCGTAAAATATATGTGCAGCAAACTGGCCGTGAAGGCGATACGCTATGCGATTCGCGATTACCGAAACCGCCATCCCATTAAAATGGCCTCCTGATTTCAGGTTGGTTCAATCCCGGCTTTTTTAGAAAAAACAGATACGGCTCGGTGTTATAAAATACCGGTGGCCAGCGCCGTACGGTATTGGTAAAATACAACATGTCTCCGCCTTGTCTGTTTTCAACCGCAAGCCAATGGGGTAATTTTTGTTCATCTGTTTTTAACAGCGCCCCCTTTCCATCAAAAATTTTCACGGTGTTTTTTGAAGAGTAATGCGATAACCGGTAACCGGCGTTCCCTTTTTGTGGTTTGAATACAGCAAGGTAGGCATTATCGTAAGGAGATGTAGGTTCATCCTGCAGCAAAATACCGTTGTGGGGCAATGCTTTTTTATTCAGGTAGAACAGGCTCGCACCCGGGTAAACCGTCCACTGTACGGGGGTAGACTGATATTGTGCCAGATGCAGTTTGTAATGTCCTGCCGAGGGTAAGTAAAACACTACTGTTCCGCTATCCATTGAAGTGAGTGATTCATAATGTTGCATGTACCGGTAATCATCACTTTCTATGGCGGTACGTGCCAGCGGCTTTCTTTCATTCCCTACAATCCGGTTTTTACCGGTGGTGTAGCGTATGGTTACCGTACAGGCTGCTGGTGCATATAACGGTATAGCATAGGTGAAATTTTTGAACGCATCTTCATCCTGTGTAATAAATCTCAGGCTGTCGGCAGTGGATGTAGATAATGTTTGAAATACTGACTCATCTAATATATAATTATGTAGCTGATATGGATAATGTTTTTGCAATGTGTCGAACGCGCGCTCAATGGTTTTACGGTGGTTCCCTTTAAAGCATGCATAATCATTTTTCCTGTAGTTCCAGGTATCCGGATCGGCTGTCAGTTTTTTTAAGAGGTCGTTGATTTGAGTGGAATGCAGCACACGGTAATCATACAGTTGCCACACCAGCCTGAGCAGGCTATCGGCTAATTCGGTGCGTTTTACAAGGCCTTTATCCATCCATTCACGATATCCCAGATGGTGATATAGTTCATAGAATTTACAGAGGTATAATACATATCCTTTCAATTGGAATATCCTGTTTTGTGCCGCCTCGCTTACATTGGGCACCTGAGCTGCCTGTTGGGTATAGTGTATCAGTGCGCCCAGTTCATCTGCATAAAAAGCCGGACGGTCGAGCTGTGTTTTCAGATGTGCTTCACTGAAGTAAAATAGGTTGAATATCTTTTCTACAGGTTCCGCCGCACCTTCAAACATGTCTTTGCATAGTTTTTGAATGGCTGCTTCAGGTTGAAGCGTGCTGTCGGCAAACCGTTGTAATATGAACCAGGTGGGTATCCCCGATGCAAAAGCAGACTGGGTTGATTCCATACTGATTCCATCTGCGTTTATGCGTTTCAGGTAGTTAATGTGTTTAGCATATTGGTTTAGGTTGAAAAAAGGCTGATCGTATGCCCAGACGCCGATGTTTAAAAAATCGTACTGACTAAACTCCTTGGTTTTCTTTGACCACCTGAGCAACATTTCCGCAGGCGTGGTAACGGTTTGAAACGCACCCGGCACTACCATGGTATGTATCCCCCGGGGAATAGCCGCTACCGGTGTGTCGGTACGTTCAGAATAGGCCAGAGTGCTTACTCCGGCCAAGGGATGCTCCTGTTGCAAAGCTTTCAGTGTTTCTTTGGCAATGTAAAACATCTGGTCTGGCAGGGTAGGAAATGCACTTTTGCAAGCTGGGGTTTCACAATAATTGAGTCCGTCTCCCGGATCTACCGACATGTATTTTTTAAATGGAAGATAATCGGGATAACCCGACTGTTCTGCTTTAAACCGGTTTACGATAAAGCGTACAAACAGTTGAACACCTCTGGCATAGGTGGGATCTATCTTGCCACTGAGAGCGTATTTCCTGACACCCTCTACCGGTGCCAGTATCATTGAATCTTTTTCAATTTCTTCACGATGGGCAAGGTTGAATTTTTCGCCCATGTGTCCGTCAATCCTCAAATAATCACTGCCCATGCGGTTTCTCCGATAAAAGGTGAACCAGTCTGTGCGGAATTGCTGCTTCGGATCTAATCCCTCAACGGCAAAATTTCCACCGCTGGCTCCAAACATCCGCAGTTTAAAGGTGGGTGCATACATTGTATCTCTCGCAGGGGCAAAGAGGTTTTGGATTTTAGGAGTATGGGTCCATGCATCGGTAGGCAGGTAAAATCGAAAGCCACGGTCATGCAACCAGGAGTATAAGGCATAGGATAAACCAGTAACATAACGCGCCCGAATCACCACCGCGGTTGCACTTTGTTGTACCAGTCCGCTTTCCTGATTTCCGGAAGTGAATGTTGAATCCAGCAACAAGAACACGCCATGGGTTTCACCCCGGTAAGGTTTTACTGAAAAAGTTTGACCTGTGGCCCGGCTCAGCAATGCCGCAGCATCACGTGCGAGTATGTCGGGCTCCATAACGGTGTAATAATTATATGCTGTTGAAGGTGAGGCAGCCACCTGTGTATAATATACTACAGGTTGAGCAGTAATTGCTGGGGCGAACAATAATGCCATCATATAGAGCAATCCCTTCATATAAAAATCCTTTGTTGAAAGATATAAACATTCAAAGATATCGTAGAGGTTACCGCAAAAGAATCCCCGCAGCGGGAGCGGGGATTTCATCTGCCCGGATAACGGAATCAGTTACCCATATACTGCATCATCCGGTGCGTATCGGAAAGGTAAGTTTTGGCTGAAAGATGGGTGAATGGTTTAATATATCAGACGTTCATTTGCCTTTGAATGCTGCATGACCGGGTTATTTTCTCTAAATTATCAGCGTTCATTCACTCTTACGTGCCGATACTGTAAATTGCATCAACTTTTTATGCTATGTGGAGTATTTGCATGAAGGAAATAAGGCAGTTTTTCAGCAATTTAACCGGATACATTGCCTTATTGCTTTTCTTACTGGTGAACGGAATTTTTCTTTTCCTGCTTCAGGATAGCAGCATCCTTGAGTTCGGTTATGCCACCCTCGATTCCTTTTTTCAACTGGCACCCTGGGTGTTGATGTTTCTCATTCCGGCGATTGCCATGCGCGCTTTTTCGGATGAATTCAGAACAGGTACATTCGAAACCCTAAAAACCCGACCACTCACGGCATCTCAAATAGTACTTGGAAAATATTTTTCTGTGCTCGGTGTAATGCTGGTGGTGATTGTGCCTACATTTTTATATGTATATACCATTCAGGCGTTAAGTACAACCGGACAAATAGACGGTGGCGGAATTGCGGGCAGTTATATCGGTTTGTTTTTTCTGGCTGCAGTTTTTGCATCTATCAGTGTTTGCTGCAGCAGCTTCACTTCCAACGCTGTGGTGGCTTTTCTGGTGAGTGCTTTTGCCTGCCTCATCCTGTATTACGGCTTCAATGCGGTGAGTGCCTTGCCGGTATTCAGCGGAAATGCAGACTATTACATTGAGATGATCGGGATCGACTTTCATTACCGAAGTATCAGCAGGGGAGTGCTGGATACCAGAGATGTCATTTATTTCCTCAGCATGATTGTGTTGTTTTTATTGATCACCATTAAAAATGTACAAAAAAAATAATGGCGATGAATCAAAAGCGGAAGTCAAACCGATTCTTTATTCCATTGGTATTGCTGGTATTGGTTGCCGTAAACTGGGGCGCGGCCCGATGGCATGCCCGTATGGATCTTACGAATGAAAAAAGATTTACACTCAGCAAGGCCACTAAAGAACTGTTGAATAACCTCAAAGAGCCGGTAACCATTGAAGTTTTTCTGAAAGGAAACTTTCCGAGCGGATTCAGAAAACTCTCGGGTGCAGTAAATGATGTACTGCAGGAATTCCGTGAAGTGGCCGGCAATAAACTGGAACTGAGTTTTATTTCTCCGGAAGAACCTTTTCCCGGAACGGATATTACTTATGGAGATTCTCTCACCTCGCTGCAAATGTTTCCCATCAACCTTACCTCACAGCTAAAGGAAGGTCAGCAGCAACAACTCGTTTACCCCTGGGCATTTGTTCATTATAAGGAATCATCTATGCCAGTGGCGTTGTACAATGGAAAATCGTCCATGATCAGCCACGATGAACTCAACAGTGCCGAAGCGATGCTGGAGTATCATTTTGCAGATGCCATTGCACGCCTCAGTGTAGATAAACGGCCCGTAGTGGGATATGCTACCGGTAACGGACAACCGATGGGTGCTAATGTGTATGATCTGGTGGAAAATGTGCTGAAAACAGATTATAACCTCGTTACGTTCAACCTCAGGGAACAACCCGTAATCCCTGCTGAAATTTCCGCACTGCTCGTGGTAAAACCCACAATACCTTTCACTCCCGAACAAAAACTGAAACTGGATCAATACGTGATGAACGGCGGGAAATTGCTGATGTTTATTGACAGACTGGAAGCCGAAATGGATAGCCTGCAGATAAAGAATGAGGTGATTGCCTATGATCGCGGACTGGAACTGAACGATCTAGTATTCAAATACGGGGCACGCATCAATGCCGATTTGTTGATGGATTTGCAATGCGATTATCTGCCCTTTGATGTGAGCGGTAATCAACAGTTTGAATTGCTCCCCTGGAATTATTTTCCTGTACTGGAATCACCGGGCAATCATCCCGTCAATAAAAATATGGGACTGGTATCCGGAAGGTTCATCAACAGCATGGATACGGTTGAGGCCGATGGCATTCGCAAAACCATCCTCCTCAGTAGTTCAGTCAATTCAAGAACTATAGCCACTCCGGCGCTCATCAGTGGAAAAGAAAATGTAAATGCTCCGGAAGACGAACGATTCAAAAAAGCAAATATTCCGGTGGCCGTTTTGCTGGAAGGGCGTTTCACCTCATTGTATGCCAATCGCCTCTCCTCAGCCATGCGCGATACATTGCAGCAATACAACGCCACTTTTCTGCCGCGAGCCATCCACGATAACAAAATGATATTGGTGAGCGATGGAGATATGGTGCTGAACGATGTGGTGCGGGGTGATCAGCCTATCCCCATGGGTATGAACCCATACACATACGAATCTCAAAGGGCATATCCGTTTGCCAACCGCGATTTTGTGCGCAACGCGCTTGAATACCTGCTGGATGTATACCAGTTGAGCGAAGCCAAAGGAAAAGATTATCAATTGCGCCTGCTGGATGCCAAAAAAGTGGCTGATGAAAAAACCAAATGGCAATTATTCAATATTGTATTACCGGTGTGCATTGTAATTGTATTTGCCATATTCTTTCAATGGAACCGAAAAAGACGCTTCTCAAAATAAAAACAACACCCCATGAGCGATAGCATCATTTATCTGATTTTTTCTGCAGTTATTGTAGTTGCCCTGATTTTTGATCTGGGCTTGCTGAGCAAGAAGGATGAAATCATCAGCACCAAAAAGGCCTTGTTTCAGACAATATTCTGGGTTTCACTTTCATTGGGCTTCTGCGCGTTCATCTGGTATGAACATGGCAGGGAAGATGCTATTCAATATATTTCTGCATACCTGCTGGAATGGTCTTTGTCCATCGACAACATCTTTGTGTTCATCATCATCTTCACGTTCTTCAAGGTGAAACCAAACAATTTCTCCAGGGTATTGCTTCTGGGTATTCTGATGGCTATCGTATTCAGGATAGTGTTTATTGCGCTGGGCAGTGAACTGGTAGCCCGTTTCAGCTGGATTATGTATGTATTTGGTGCATTTTTGTTGTTTACCGGGTTTAAAATGTTTGTGGCCAAGGATGATGATGAGTTTAACCCCGAAGAAAACTGGGCTTTCAAATTGATGACGAAATATTTGCGCACCACCAATGAAGAACCCAATAATCGCTTTTTCATCAAGAACAACGGAAAAACCTATCTCACCAAACTGGCTATGGTGGTGATTATGCTTGGGTTGATTGATATTGTTTTTGCAATCGACTCCATACCGGCAGTATTTTCCATCATCCCCGATCCCAATGATAAATTGCTGATTTACTCTTCTAATATTTTTGCGGTTTTGGGTTTGCGTAGTTTGTTTTTTCTGTTGCGAGGTGCAGCCGAGAAGTTCTCTTACCTGCAACAGGGGATTGCTGTGGTGCTGTTATTCATTGGTGCGAAAATGATGATTGCAGATTTCTATCATGTACCTGTATGGATTTCTTTACTGATGATTGTTTTCTGCATCGGAGGATCAATGATTTTATCGGTGTATTTTCAAAGAAAGAGCAGCTTACCTACAACCACCGACCGAAAGTAATTTATGAAGGAATAAACCGTGTATACTTTTTCAGATATTGCCGACATACTGCAGGTAGTTCCTGAGCAGGCGCCACACAATCCGCTGATTGAGCAGTTATTGACTGACAGCAGAAAACTGGTGGTTCCTGAATCTACTTTATTTTTTACCATCCATAGTGTTGGACGTTCGGCCAACCCATTTGTAGAAACCTTATACGAACAAGGCGTAAGAGCCTTTGTGGTGGATGAATCATACAACGGCTTTTCACGTTGTACAGACGCATCTTTTATTGTGGTTCCGGATGTGGTGGATGCCCTGCAGAAACTGGCAAAAAGGCATCGGGTTAGGTTTTCGCTACCCGTCATCGGCATTACCGGCAGCAACGGAAAAACAGTAGTAAAAGAATGGCTGTATCATCTGTTGAATCATACATATCAGATTGTAAAAAGTCCGAAGAGTTATAATTCACAAATCGGTGTGCCCTTGAGTATCTGGCAAATCAACAACCAGCATACCCTCGGTATTTTTGAAGCCGGTATTTCTCAAACTCAGGAAATGGAACGGCTGAACGCAATGATTCGTCCATCCATAGGTGTGATTACGTCCATCGGCGAAGCCCACGCTTCCGGGTTTAAAAATGTGGAAGAAAAAATTGAGGAGAAACTCCGGCTGTTCGAAGGTGCCACTGCTTTAATATACGGATCGAATGATCCGGTATTGAAAAGAAAGGTAGGAGAATATGCGCAAAAGCACCCCGGCATGAAAATACTGAGTTGGGGAAGCAGTGAAGACAATACGGTGTGTGTATTGGAAACTATCACACATGGTGCAACTACGTCTATACATTGCCGTTATAAAAAATCCTTATTGCATTTCAATATTCCGTTTGCAGATGTGGCTTCTGTTTCAAACGCCCTCACCTGTATTACGGTATTGCTGTATCTGAATGTGCCGGAAAGCATGATTCGGGAACACCTGCATCATTTGCCGGTGGTAGAGATGAGGCTCGAAATGAAGGAAGGTATTCAGCATTGTTCGGTTATTAATGACAGTTATATCAGTGATCTTACCTCACTCAGCATCGCACTCGATTTTCTTGAACAACAGCATCAACATCCCAGGCGCACCGTTTTTCTGAGTGATATTTATCAGCTCAGGAAAGATAAGGATACCACTTACCGGTATGTGTCGGCTTTGTTGAACAAGAAAAAAATAGACCGACTAATTGCCATTGGGGAAGATTTAATGCAGAGACGGGATTGGTTTGCAAAAATTACTGAAACCCATTTCTTTTCTGATACAGAATCTTTCCTGTCAGCCTATCCGCAGTTTACTTTTCAACATGAAACCATCCTGCTGAAAGGCGCCCGGGTGTTTGGTTTTGAACGCATCATGTCGCTCCTGGAAACCAAAACCCACGACGCAGTATTTGAAATCAACCTGAGTGCACTCCGCAACAACCTGCGCTTCTATCAGAATCAATTGCGGAACACGAAACTGATGGTGATGGTGAAGGCATTCAGTTACGGAACCGGCAGTTTTGAAATAGCCAACATCCTGCAACACGCCAAGGTAGATTATCTGGCAGTAGCTTATCCCGATGAAGGGGTGGAGTTACGGCAGGCTGGTGTGCGTTTACCCATTATGGTGATGAACACCGAAGAAGCCGGTTTTGCCAATATGGTAAAGTATAATCTGGAACCTGAGATTTATTCCTTCCGGATTGCCACCGCCTGGATTCGGTATCTCGAAGCGCGTAACATCACGGGCTTCCCGGTGCATCTGAAGCTCGACACCGGTATGCACCGCCTGGGCTTTGAATGGAATGATATCGGCAATGTGTGTATGCTGCTCCGGGAGAGTCCGCAGATAAAAGTGCAATCTGTTTTTTCTCATCTCGTTGGAAGTGAAAATCCATCCCTGGATACGTTCACCAAACATCAGGCGGAACTGTTCAACAAAATGTGCGACGAAATAACCGTTGTGGCCGGCAATGCATTTATCAGGCACCTCGGAAACTCTGCCGCCATCACCCGGCATCCGGATCTTCGGTATGATATGGTAAGATTGGGTATAGGCCTGTATGGTATGGATTCAGTTCCGGAAGTGGCTGCAAGATTGCAGGAGGTGGGCACACTGAAAACCACGATTTCTCAAATCAGGGTAGTTAAAGCAGGGGATACAGTGGGATATAATCGTGCCGGGCGAATGACTAAAGACAGTACCATTGCCACTATACGCATCGGTTATGCCGACGGATACCCGAGAATGTTAGGTAACGGCAACGGACAGGTGTGGATCAACGGTAAAAAGGCACCGGTGGTGGGGAATGTTTGCATGGATATGACCATGGTAGATGTCTCCGGCATTGATGCCCGGGAAGGCGATACCGTAATTTTGTTTGGTCCGCAGTTTTCAGTACAGGAAGTGGCTTCGAGAGCCGGCACCATTCCCTATGAAATTTTAACCGGCATTTCACAACGAATTAAAAGGGTGTACTATCATGATTAGCCCCGGAAAAGGCTTTACACCTATCTTTGAACACTAAACCGGATGCATGAAAAAGCAGCATATTGTCCTTATTGTTTTGTTGATTTTACTGGCAGATCAGGCCCTCAAAATATATATTAAAACAACGTTTCACCTCCACGATTCAGTGAAAGTGCTTGGCTCGTGGTTTCAGTTGTACTTTGTTGAAAACCCCGGCATGGCCTATGGCTGGAAGTTCGGCGGTGAGTGGGGCAAGGTGGCCTTAACCGTTTTCAGGATTCTCGCCGTAATTTTTGGTACCTGGTACATTGGAAAAATCATCCGTGATAAACGGCACAAGGGGTTCATCATTTGTGCTACACTTATTTATGCAGGAGCCATCGGGAACCTCATAGATTCCTGTTTTTACGGGATGATATTTGATAAAGGCATGATTTACGACGCCGCTATGGGAGATTACAGAACCTATAACGGACTGGCCACATTCTCCTCAGTGGGCTACAGTTCTTTCCTGCACGGAAACGTAGTGGATATGTTGCATTTCCCTCTGATACAGGGTCATTTCCCAGAATGGTTCCCGGTATGGGGCGGAGAAGACTTTGAGTTTTTCAGGCCAATCTTCAATATCGCAGATGCTTCTATTTCTGTGGGCATCATCACCATCTTCCTCTACCAGAAAAGATTCTTTCCTGAATCCGTACGCCAAACTAACGGCACTGTAGAAACGAAGGCGAAGGTGGATGATCAGTCACAGGTATCATAAAAAAATCCGACTTCATCATCCTGTGGAGGATTCGAAGACGGATTCAGCATGAATACATATCGTAAAGCGGCTGGCCGCGGTGCTTAAAATTTAATCAGCTTTTTCCTGATTTGCTGGTTGCCCATTTGCATGTGGATGATGTATATCCCTGCTGGTAAATAAACGCCGGCATCAA
>DPFD01000192.1:0-16772 GCA_003534175.1 Chitinophagaceae bacterium | reverse complement strand
TTGCCTTTCGTATTGAACAGACTTATAGTAACCGGGGCGTCTTCCGGTACAATCAGTTCACCTTTGAGTTGATTGCTGATAGGGTTTTCAATGTACAACAGTTGAAATGTGCGTGTATCTCCCAGTGTTATAATATTTGAATAGCTATAGAGTTGCTCTTCATTGTACATCTTAATTCTGTAGAATACATCTCCCTGCACAGCTTCATCATCTACATAGGTATACAGTGCCGGTTGCCTGTGCAAGGCAGCTACATTCCCAATGCGGTTGAATTGTACACCATCATAACTTTTTTCAATTTCATATCCGCTGATTTGTGCTTCGTCTGATACCTGCCACTTTAAATGACTTCTTCTGTTGACCAGTTCACCATGGAAGCGGTTGAACCGCGCAGAGAGTACCACCCCGCAGTTGATTACGGAAACCATGCGCACACTGCCATCTGTATAAGAACATTCATTATGCAAGTTGTCAGCAGTAGTTGCCACAATCACCCTGAAGTACACACCACTGTCTGCCGGTGTGGCCAGAAATGGTGGCAGATTGGTCACATATTGATAGGCACCATTTACAAAACTCGGCGTACCCACACCCGAAGTTCCGGGTCCGGTCATGTCGGTCCAAACAGTTCCTCCCACATTGCTTTTCTGCCATTTAAAATGCACATAGCTATCGGCAAATACATATCGTACGGTATCGGATAAGGTAACATAGAACGGATTGGCCGAACATCCCAGCGCAATGGGCGCGTAGTTCATATTCAGTTGCGGTCCGCAATGCGCGATAGTGATATCGTCCAATGCCCAGTCGTTTCCACCTCCACCCGGCGAGTTGTTTCTGATGAGGAAGTCTGCCGTAGTTTGTGTAGGTCCGGTTCGAAATGTAAAGCCAAATTGTCTCCAGGGTGTACTGCGGCTATAAGGCACATCTCCGGAAGTATAATAAATATTGCCATCAATTTCGAAACTGATGTTGGGTCGTACACCGGATGAATCATTGCCCGGTGCGGGAATAAAACCTGAAGTACCACTTCCGCGTCCGGTACTGTCACTACTGCATCGGGCACAAACATTTCTTATCCAGGCGCTGAAATTATAATAGGTATTGGGGCACAATCCTGTGAGTGTTTCACGGTAAGCCGTATCANNTTGTAACTCGCATTCACCAACACCATATATCCGCCTTCTGTTCCTGCAGCAGCGGGTGGGTTGCCCATCACCGGATCCGCGGCACCCGTGTGATCTCCGGCAATATCCCACAACTGAAATACCCGGTTGGCATTGGGTATGCCTAAGTTCACATTGGTAGAAGCGGTAGGGGAGCTGTTATTTACAATGGCATAGTAATAATCGTTGGGTGCGTTGGCAGCCACATCCATTTTGGTATAAGTGGTGGTAAAAGCCAGCGCGGCGGCTCTGTTTTGATTATTACCGCTGCCAAAGGTTCCCTGAAAATCGCTCGCGGCACTAACCGACATCCCATTGGAACAGGCGTTGTTTTCTTCATTCAGGATGATTTTATATGCCGGGAAATTCACCGTTCTGGTTACCACCGGAGTGGGTGAACGCATCCGATAAGTAAAGGATCCGGTAGAGGTTGTGATAATAGTACCTAAAGGCAAAGCCGGATTGATCCGCACCCGATAGCTGGCCATCATAATCACCGCATTTCCGAAAAAGGAAGGGCGACTGGAATCTGAACGCAATCGTCCACCAACTGTTCCGGTAGCATACCGGCCAATGTTGATGTTGATGTTGCCTGCCACATGGCTTCCCTGATCGGCATCAATGGCTTCGGTAAACGGGCCTTTGTAGAGAATGCCTTCGTTGGTGGTAACGCGCAAACTGCCATTCAGGTAGGTAGTGTTGGCCGGAACCTGATCAAAGATCCGGGCCTGATCAATAATAGTTCGTGTACCACTAACCGTTAGTACTGCAACGGTGACACGAATTTCCAGCGTGTCTCCCGCTTCAAAAGTGCCGCCTCCGTTTTTCTTGGAAACATTCACAACACTTTTGGCTGCATCCACACGGTTAGTTTGAGCTAATCCTGCAGTTGCACTGAGCAAAGCTGAGAGGGTTAGTAAAACGCAGCAATTAGGTAGCATTCTACTCATAGGGTGTTTTTTTAGGGGTGTACGGATAAGAATTATGGGTTAGCATGCTTCTTATATCTTATTAAACGAAAGCTGTTTTTTATTATTGTCCGTATTTTCCCTCGATGTGGATAAGTAAATTCACCCTGTGAATAATATTTTTTCAAGCTTTACGTTAACGGTAGAACCGACCCCTTTTTTAATAGAAACAGATCCATTTGTACCACGTACAATCACCGCCTATGAAACTGCTTTCCATCTGTGCGTTCACAACCCTGATGATTTTCAGTGAGGAAGTTTTTGCACAAACAGAAACCTTCACCACCAAACGCGTAGTAAACGCCAACACAGTTGCCGGCAGGCTCAGGCATCCGTTTGCTATGGTACTGGGGCCCGATGACTCCCTCTGGATTACGGAGCGCCGCGGATACATCGTGCGCATGAATCGTTTCAACGGGGGCAAAACCCAATTGCTCGATATCAGAAACAAAGTTCGGTTTACAACTTCCTTTGGTTCAATAAAACAGGATGGTATGTTTGGCATCGCCCTGCATCCCAATCTGCACGAACCGGGAAGCAACTACGTTTATACTGCATACACATACGATTCCTCAGGCCGCCGCCGCGTGCGCATTGTACGGTTTACCTACAACCGGGCCACCGCCAGCCTGGGCAATGAGGTTACATTGCTGGGCGGTATTCACGGAAGTGATGACCATAACGCAGGAAAATTAGTGATTGGAAATTTTGGTACAGCTGATGTACCGGATTATAAACTGGTGTACACGTGTGGTGACCGGGGAGCAAATCAGTTCGGGAATACGTGTGATTCAATTGAGTCGCAGTACATTCCAACCTATGCACAGATATCTTCGGGTAACCTTCGACGTTATAATGGTAAAATTTTGCGATTAAACCTCGATGGCAGCATCCCGGCCGATAATCCTGATTTTGGCGGCATTGGTCGTTCTCATGTATACAGTATCGGCCACCGCAATCCGCAAGGACTTGCCTTTGAACGTGATGCCAACAATCAACTGATTCCGAATGGTAAACTCTATTCCAGCGAACAGGGGCCGGCCACCAATGATGAAGTAAACATCATTTACAGCGGAAGAAACTACGGTTGGCCACGGGTTGCCGGTAAGCAGGATAACAATTGGTATAAATATTACCAGTGGTCGAACTCCGGAAGTTGTGGTTCGTATCCGGGTGAATGTTCCTCTACTCAAACCAATTCCGGATTGGCGGAAAATACCTTTCCGGCCATGCAACATACCAATCCCATTTTCGATTTGTATCCCGGAACGCCCAATGGGGGTACTTCCTGCAATTGGTTAACTAACCCCACACTGGCACCGGCCAGTATTGCCTACTATCCTTATACCGATAAAATTCCGGGATGGGGAAAAAGTTTACTGATCAGTACACTCAAAACCAGTTCGGTGTATCTGCTGNNGGGGCGAAAGTTCCAAATCCGTTTCTGATTCTGTAGTACGCTTTTTTAAAGAAGCACAACTAAACCGCTACCGGGATATTGTGGTAGCGAACGATGGTATTACTTTTTATTTATTGACCGATAGTGTAGGCGGAACTTCCGGACCCTCTGCCGGAATGGATGGCGGATTAACCAACCGGGGTGCGGTGGTAGAATACATTTATACCGGACCATTATTATCCATTGAAACGCCCGGCTATACACCTATTCCGGGAGAGCGAAGTTTCCGTATGTATCCCAATCCGGCTTCAAATGAAGTAATGATTGATGCAGGCAGGAATGTTTCTAAGCCGGTGTATTATGAAGTGTTTGATTTACTTGGACGTCCGGTACTAAAAGGAAAGCGTGATGATACCCGTTTTTCACTGAATATCACCACGCTTAAAAAAGGCGTTTATTCGTTCAGGTTATACAATGGCTGGGATATACTTATCGCCACAGAAAAACTCATTGTACAATAAATGAACGTTTAACTGATTTTGCCTACCATATCTCCCGGAACTACCCAGGCATCAAATTCCTCCGGTGTAACATAACCGAGTTTTACTGCCATGGCTTTTAAAGTGGTGCCTTCCTTGTGTGCCTTTTGAGCAATTTCGGCGGCTTTGTAGTATCCGATTTTGGTGTTCAGGGCGGTTACCAGCATCAGGGAATTGTCTACGTGTTTTTTAATGTTCTCTTCCAGAGGCTCAATGCCAACGGCACATTTATCATTGAACGAAATACATCCGTCTGCAATCAACCGGGCACTGTGCAGGAAGTTGTAAATCATTACCGGCTTAAAAACGTTCAGTTCAAAATGTCCGTTACATCCTCCTACTGAAATGGCTACATCATTGCCCATTACCTGGGCGGCAATCATGGTAAGTGCTTCACATTGTGTGGGATTTACTTTACCGGGCATGATAGATGAACCGGGCTCATTATCCGGAATGAATATTTCCCCAATGCCACTCCGTGGACCGCTGGCCAATAAACGAATATCGTTTGCAATTTTCATTAAACTCACAGCAACGGTTTTCAGTGCACCGTGTGATTCTACAATGGCATCGTGTGCGGCCAGGGATTCAAATTTATTTTCGGCTGTTACAAAAGGCAAACCGCTTAAGCGGGCGATGTGTTTTGCTACATTTTCTGCATAACCTTCCGGGGTGTTGATGCCAGTACCCACCGCCGTTCCACCGAGCGCGAGTTCACTCAGATGCGCCAGGGTGTTTTTTATCGCTTTCAACCCATGATCTAACTGTGATACATACCCGCTAAATTCCTGGCCCAGGGTGAGGGGCGTGGCATCCATCAGGTGGGTACGTCCGATCTTCACCACATGCATGAACGCTTTGCTTTTTTCATGCAGGGTGTTGCGAAGTTTTTCAATGGCAGGGATGGTAGAATTTATTAAAATAGTGTATGCCGCAATATGCATTGCAGTGGGAAAGGTGTCGTTGCTCGATTGCGATTTGTTTACATCATCATTTGGATGCAGAAACTTATCTTTATCCTGCAGATTGCCTCCCTGAAGTACATGACCGCGATACGCAACTACTTCATTCACATTCATATTGCTTTGCGTTCCACTTCCGGTTTGCCATACCACCAGCGGGAAATAAACATCCAGTTTTCCGTCTAAGATTTCATCACATACTTTTCCTATCAGGTCTGATTTTTCTTTCGGCAGTACACCGGCTTCCATATTGGTGATGGCGGCGGCTTTTTTCAGGATGGCAAAGGCACGAATGATTTCCTTAGGCATCCGGTTGATGTCTTGCGCAATTTTGAAGTTGTCGATGCTGCGCTGGGTTTGTGCACCATAATATGCATCCACGGGAACCAATACTTCTCCCATGGTGTCTTTCTCAATTCTGAACTGACTCATATATGCGGATTTTGATTTGTTGCGCAAAGA
Source organism: Chitinophagaceae bacterium (assembly GCA_003534175.1). Classification (GTDB taxonomy): domain Bacteria; phylum Bacteroidota; class Bacteroidia; order Chitinophagales; family Chitinophagaceae; genus Ferruginibacter. Next base: position 11,276 of record DPFD01000192.1, on the reverse strand, counting down.
TAAGGTGCACCATTTGTTTGATGCACCTTAAACCGTTGACAGGCTCTTCCGTCGTATGTAGTAAGGATTATTTTCCCGTAAATACCGCTTTTCTTTTTTCAAGGAATGCCATGGTACCCTCGCGCATGTCGGCCGTATCGAAACAGGCGCCAAAAGCGGAAATCTCCATCTCGTACCCCTCCAAACCCGCACCGTTAGCGGCTGCGTTCACGGTGGTGATTACATGACTGAGCGCAACGGGTGCTTTGCTGATGATTCCGTTGAGTATTTCAATGGCTTTGGGAATGAGGGCATCCTGAGGAGTAACGTAATTTACCAGTCTCCATTCAAGCGCCTCGGCCGCATTCAGCATTTGTCCGCTTAAATGCAACTCCATACTTTTCCCTTTGCCTACCAGTTGGGTCAGGCGTTGGGTACCACCGTAACCTGCAATCAACCCCAGGTTTACTTCTGGCTGACCAAACCGGGCATTGTCGCTGCAAATTCTGAAATGACAGGCCATCGCCAGCTCACAGCCTCCTCCCAATGCAAATCCGTTTACGGCAGCAATGATGGGTTTCTTATTGTTTTCAATTTTAAAGAAAATGTTTTGTCCGCGCCTCGCCAACGCTTCTGCTTCAGCACGCTGGTATTGCTGAAATTCGCTGATATCCGCCCCGGCAACAAATGCTTTTTGTCCGGCACCGGTAATAATGGCCGCCCGGATGTCGGGGTCGTTGCTCACGGCATCTACCGCCATTTCCAGTTCTGTGAACACGTCTTTATTGAGTGCGTTCATTTTATCCGGACGGTTGATGGTGATGATGCAAATACCATCACGTATTTCTGTAAGTATGGTTTGATAAGACATGGGTAAATATTATAAGAATGAAGAATTAAAAGTTTCGGTGTGTTTGAACCCACTCCCGGATGTACTCTGCTATCTGTTGGGTAGATGTGCCGGGTGCAAATAGTTTTCCCACCCCCTGTTGGTTCAGTTGCATCATATCGTCGTCCGGTATAATGCCACCCCCCGTCAGCAACACGTCATTCATGTCATGCTGCTTCATTAGTTCCATAATTTTTGGAAAAACGGTGAGGTGAGCACCACTCAGTATGCTAACTCCAATCGCGTCCACATCTTCCTGCAAAGCGGCCTGCACCACCATTTCAGGAGTTTGACGTAAGCCGGTATAAATAACTTCCATGCCGGCATCCCGCAGGGCTGTGGCAATTACCTTTGCGCCACGATCGTGGCCATCCAGTCCTACCTTAGCCACTAAAACACGTATGGGTCTTTTCATGTTCGGTGTGTTGAGTTACAAATTTAAAACCTATGCACCATTCAGTTGCAATTGATGTATGGTATTACGAATACGTCTGCTCGTGGCTTCTTTCCCGATTTTTTCAACGATCTGAAATACACCGATACCTGCTTTTTTCCCGACGAGCATAATACGCAACATCAGCTGGATTTCACCAAACTTTACCGACTGGTCAGCAGCCAGTTGTTTGGCATCCTGCTCCAGCACTTCCGCATTCCACACGGTAGCCTGTTGAAGATGCGCATCCAGACTATTGAAGTACTNNACTTTTTCTTCATTCCATTTCTGGCGAATAGCCTCCAGATAGGGCGCTGCCGGGTCTTGATAAAAATATCCGGCATGTTCAATGAAATCAGTGAGTAAATGACAGCGCTCCTTCACCAGATCCAGCGTTTCATGAAACGTCTGGTTGGGAGTAACGGCTATGCCGGCGGCGTTAAAATACTCCGCAACTATTTTCGAGTATTCGTTTACGTTAGTTTTTTGTATCCACTGATGATTGAACCACTTGGCTTTCTCATAGTCGAATTTTGCACCCGCTTTATGCACGCGTTCCATGGAGAAATGCTGAATCAGCTCATCCATGGAGAATACTTCCTGTCCGCTGCCATCATTCCATCCCAGCAACGCGAGCATGTTATTGAAAGCTTCCGGTAAAAATCCTGTTTCGCGAAATCCGCGGGTGATATCACCTGTTACAGGGTCTTTCCAGTTCATGGCGTATACCGGAAATCCTAACCGGTCACCATCTCTTTTACTGAGTTTGCCGTGTCCGTCGGGCTTGAGAATTAGTGGCAGGTGCGCCCATTGCGGCATAGCTTCCATTCCAAATAAATGTTTCCATAGCAAGAGATGCACCGGCGCACTGGGCAGCCATTCTTCTCCGCGGAAGGCGTGGGTAATCTTCATTAAATAATCATCCACTACAACCGCCAGATGATAGGTAGGCATACCATCTGCCTTCATCAGTACTTTATCATCGGTGAAGGTGGTATCCATTTCTACGCGGCCGCGTACCATATCGTCTAAAACCAGTATCTCACCCGGCTCAACCAATATCCTGATTACGTATGGTGTACCATTGCTGATCAGTGTTTGCGTTTCGGCTGCGGAAAGCGTCAGCGAGTTTTTCATTTTCAACCGCACCCGGTGATCGTATTGCAAGCTGGCACTTCCTGCAGCCTTCAGTTGCTCCCGCATTTGCTCCAGGTCTTCGGGAGTATCAAAGGCGTAGTAAGCTTTACCGGCTTGTATCAGCTTTTCAGCGTAGCTGCTGTAGAGTGCTTTCCGTTCGCTTTGGCGGTAGGGGCCGTAGGGTCCTCCAATCAGCGGACTCTCATCCGGCTGTAAACCGCACCACTCCAAACAATCGTAAATATATTGTTCCGCGCCTTCTACATATCGGGTTTGATCAGTGTCTTCAATGCGAAGAATAAATTTTCCTCCATGTTTTTTAGCGAAGAGATAGTTGAATAAAACGGTACGCACGCCTCCGAGGTGTAAGCCACCGGTAGGACTTGGTGCAAAACGTACCCTTACAGATTGTTGATGTTCCATTGCCGCAAAGATAATAGTCGCCCGCCGTTTTAACGCCGGTGAAGGCTATAACATTCATAACTCCGGTTGGTATGCGCATAAAAAAACCGTCCGTTAACGGACGGTTGAAAAATCTATTTAACACACAGTTATCTTAACAGAATGGTACGGGGAGGAAATCCGTTGATGGAAATGGTAGCAATCCGGTCGCAGGTTCCGTTTCCGAAATCGAGCAGGGCCACATGATTTGGTCCGGTAAACCTTACGGTTCCACGGTCAATATTATCACAGCTTACTGCTTTATGAAGAGGCGTTACGATAGTGTCGGTTCTGGTAATGTTTCCGGGATTGGTTACTGAGCCATAGCCGGTAGTAACAAAGGCATCATCCAGTATCAATCGGGGTGTTTGCACACCAGCCACCTGCTCCACATCTCTCATACTTTCATGCATCCAGAAACGTGTGCCGCTGGGTATGGTGATTTTTCCGTTCACTACTTCGCGGCTCCAACTCTTTCTTCCGGGAATACTGGTGTTGGTCCAGGTAATGGTTCCTTCCTTTTTAAAGCCCTGAACAAAATAGTTTTGGAATGTCATTACCGATTGGGACCCAGGTCGGCGCAATGAATCGGAAATCACCACAGTGATAGATCCGCTGCGGGTAATACCACGGGGATCTGTACAACCTGTACCAAAATCAATCAGCACCGTTTTAGGAAATCCAACCAATGGGGTTACGGTAACCGTAGCGCAACTGGTAATTCTGGCTTCGGTGAGGGTGCCAACCGACGGTCGGTTGCCCATCAGGTCTTCATCAGCGGCAGCTTCCATCATTATCTGATGTACATCTTCCGTGAGATAATCGGCAATGGCTTTGTTTTCAGACATTTCTACTGTTTTCTCCATGTCGTCAGACATAGCCGAACTGTCATCTTTTTTACAGGCGGTGAACAGTAAGGCGCATCCGGTAATGAGGGTGAAGGTGGAAAGTACTTTTTTCATTTTTTAAATATTTTAAGTTAAAGTACGACCAACGGTGATTCCCGAAGTTTACTCAACAAAAAAATTTATTTTTGAATATGTTCTACCTCGTGAAAACACCGACGTTCATTACTTCCTGGCTCAAAAATTATACCTGGAAAAAACCGGCCGGTGAAAAGAAACTCTATTTAACCTTTGATGATGGCCCGCACCCCGAAGCCACGCCGTTTGTACTCGATACCTTAAAGCAATTTAATGCAAAGGCTACCTTCTTTTGTATCGGAAAAAATGTAGTGGCGCATCCTGACATCTACCGCAGGATACTGGATGAGGGCCATGCAGTGGGTAATCATACTTACCATCATAAAAATGGATGGAAGGTAAAAGATGAGGAGTATTTAGAAGATGTACAACTGGCTGCTGAAGTGATTCACAGCAAATGGTTTCGCCCCCCGTATGGTAGGATTACACCATTTCAGGCAGCTCAGCTCAGAAGGAGGGGGTTTGAAATTGTACTGTGGACGGTACTCAGCGGAGATTTCGATCCGAAACTCACTACCGAAAAATGCTTGGAAAATGTGCTATTGAACAGCGGCGATGGCTCAGTGATAGTGTTTCACGACAGCCAGAAATCATTCAACCATATTCAAACCGTATTGCCGGCAGTATTGAAACATTTTAAAAATGACGGATTTAACTTTGCCTCATTGAACGACTAAAAATAAAATGGGCCTGGGTAGAAACCCTGGCCCGTTTTTAATCCGTACCCTATGAAAACTTGGGCTAATTTAAAGTGAAAGTTTAACATTTCCCAAATTATTTTTAAAAAGAATTGCTAAACGGATATTGATATTCAACTAATTAGTAATATTAATTTCGCCGTTTGCGTCAGATTAGTAACATGATAGATTCACATTGCCACCTGTATGTGGAAGAGTTTAAGGAGGATGTAGCGGCTGTAATTGCTCGCGCTCAACAGGAGGGAGTGGAGGCATTTTATCTGCCGGCCATCGATAGCCAGTCTGCAGATGCTATGTTATCACTGGAGGCACAATACCCGGGTGTTTGCAAGGCGATGATGGGATTACACCCCTGCTATGTAAAAGAAAATTATGATGAGGAACTGAACCTGGTGGCCAACTGGCTGAAACAACGGCCGTTTGCTGCCGTAGGGGAGATCGGACTGGATTTTTATTGGGATGTTACTTTTAAAGATCAGCAATACGATGCCTTTCACCGACAGATTGCCTGGGCGCTGCAATACAACTTGCCGATTGTCATTCATTCACGGAATTCAACGCGGGAGTGTATTGAGGTGATTGCACAATACAGTGCCAAAGGATTGCGGGGTATTTTTCATTGCTTTGGCGGCACACTTTCCGAGGCAGAAGAAATCATCAGCCATGGTTTTTTGTTGGGCATAGGTGGGGTTGTAACGTACAAAAACAGTTCATTGGCAGCCGTGCTGAAGGATGTACCTCTGGAACATCTGGTACTGGAAACAGATGCGCCTTATTTAACACCGGTACCGTTCAGGGGTAAACGAAATGAACCCGCCTATTTAAAATATGTAGCTGAAAAAATTGCCGCGATACAGAATATAGATGTAGCCACCGTACAGAAAATAACGTCAGAGAATGCCCGGAGGATTTTTAAGTAAATGGCAGGATGTTAAAAGGAGTAGTTGAGTAATACGGATATATTCCTTGGAATGATGGGCACAATAAAATCGTTTTGATAATAGGGTGATGCTACTGAATAATTGAAGGATGTAATGTTGGTTACATTATTCAATGCCAGCTTGCAGATAATCCGGGGCTTTTTAAAATTATATTGCACGCCTGCATCCGATATAAAAAACTTTTGAGGAGCACCGGATACAACATCATTGTAGAAATAGCTCGATTGAAACCACGCACTCAAGCGTTTATTGATAAACAGTCGTTGATTGAGTTTAGCTTCATAGTTTGTCAGTAGATTATTGGATAGATTGGCTCGTCCACGAATTTCATTTCGCTGTAACATTGCGTTTCCGATTAGGGTTAAGTAATATTTTTTATTCCAGTTTCTTTTTAAAGTGATTCTGCCTGTAAAAGTATTAGTAAAGGAACGTTGAACATCATTGCCTATAATGATTGGATTTGAATAATGCAACGCACTTATGAAAACTCTAATATTCGTTTGAAGAGGCACAGATGCATGGGAATAATTCAAATTAAAAATATGAATACGTGTTTGCTGACGAATAAGGGTATCGAATCTGAATTGAACTGTTTTATTGGTTTGGTAGAATGCTGCTTCACCTGAATAACGTATTTGCGAATAAAGTGAGGCATTAAACCTATGACGTTTTAATCGCGTGGAAATGCTGTATTCAGCATCAATTGTATTGTTGAATGTGAAAGGACCATTGAACTGACGAAAACTGTTCACGGAAAACGGTAACAGCAGGTTGGCATAATACACAAATGGTAAGGGTTGGTTGTGTATATGAATGCGGGCGTTATGCGTTCCAAACTTCACTTTATTTATAAAATTAAAGGAGGTTGAGTAAGTTGGAAAAGTCTTACTTTCCAATGACCCACTTTCATTACGCTCTACATTTGTAAAACCTGTATTGGCCTTTATATTCATCTGCCACTTTTTGATATTCCAGCTACTGTTGTACCCGGTCCATACATCTGTCTTTTGATACTTACCTGAGCCACCAATTTCAGGAATTTCGGCATCAGGAGAAAATGAATGTACGCTGGACACGAGCGCATTTGATTCAAATTGGAACTGCTCCAGATTACCACGTATTTCGAACTTTTCACTCCTTTTGTTTGGTTTTCGAAGCCATTGAATACCGCCGTAAAACTGTTGCATTTTATTTTTGTTCAGAACATTCAATTGCCTGTAATTGTTCGAGGGTACATTGAATACTTCACTGAGTTGAGAGGATCTGAAAATACCATCCTGTCCGGCATCACTGTAAATGAAACCAACATCAGCCCGAATCGCTGACTTTGCAGAGTGTCTATTTATAAAATTACCGGTTAGTGAATACAAATGACGCCTGTTATCTACCTGTTGTACAGTGGTATCAGAAAAACTCTCCTGTGATAATGTATTGTTAGAAATGCCTGAAGTAGCATTTTTGAAATATTGAAAGCTGAAATTCATCTCGCTTTTATTATTTATTTCCCAGCTAATGTCTTGTTTAGCCTGAAGATATGACGGCAACCTGCGGTACTGCATATTTTCATTTCTGCTGATAAATGCAGTATCATTTAATAAGAAAAGCTGGTTGAATGTTTGTTGCAGTTGATGGTCTTTTACCAGATTCAGCTCTGATTTCGATTTTACTTTTTGTGAAAACCTGTAGTTAACGGAAAAACGATTGTTGGCCAAACGGTTGCTTATGTAATACCTGTTCTCAAACATTTGTAATTGATACAATCCTGGAGTGTACATCAACCATTGATTTAATTGATTCTCTGTTTCCGAAGTAAGTTCCATTTCCATTGCATTATCTACTCCATTGCCCTGCTCCGTAAAATTTCCTATGTAACCTATTTGTAGTTTATTCAAAAGCGAAAAGAAAGTAGCTCCTACTAAATACCTGCCTTCACTGTCTAGTCCTGCTTCACCATCCCCCAAACCCATCTTTAATCGGTTTTTCTTGAGTTGCAGATTAATAAACACTTTATTTCCGCTTTCGAGGCCCTTCAGTTTCGGGTTGTCTGTTTGATTCTCTAATACCTGAATGTTTTCAACTGCCTGTAAAGGGAAACTATTAATCATGAGTTTCACTTTATCTTCAAATAATCCCTGTCCATCTAATAAAATTTTCTCAACCAATTTCNNATTCAACTGAAAGTCGGGTAGTTGCTCTATCAATTCGGCTAATTTAATTTCGCTGCCGGTTTTGAGTTTGTCTACGTTATAGAAGGTGGTATCTCCACGTTTCCAGATGGGAGGTGCATCTAAAGTTACACCCGGTAACTCTTTGGGTTGGGGTTTCAGTACAATCAACAATGGTGTATCGCGCATTACTTCTGATACAACAAACTGCATGTCTGTATACCCGATAAAACTGCATTTCAATTGTAGGCTGTCGTGGGATATCGGGGGAACAGATACACTGAATTTTCCATTTTTATTGGTGATGGAAAAAGAATAAATATTTTTTGAATGCAGGTTTCTAATCACAACAGTTGCACCTGAAAGTGGTTTCCCGTCTTCCAGTTGAACAACACCTGAAAAATGTTGAGCGGATATCAGCGAGGTATAGCTGATGAAAAGCAATGTAAAAATATACTTCAACCTATTGATTTAAAATATCGCTGTATGATTGACGTTTTTTTTCAGGCTTTTTTTCTTTCAATGGTTCGGTGGTCATATCGTTTTTAAAATGACCAATAAATTTTATACGTTTTTGATTAAAAACTTTTGGTTCGAATACTTCCGGTGATATTTCAGATGTTATTTCATAGGAGATAAGTTTAGCGGTGTAATCATTTCCATATTTCAGTTCAACAATTAATCCGGGTATTCCAATAAGTTGTTTAAAACCAGCAACAACCGGGATATCCGTTGCAAACCAAACTTCGCCTAACACAATGCCATCTTTTCTTCCACGCCATTGTGCCCTCTGGCAATTTAAGCCATCAATATTTCTAATCTCAGGAAAAACTTCCCATAGTAGAAAATTGTTTTCGAAAGTGTAATATTCATTCCCGTATTCTGTAGCTATTTTAACGATGCCTGAGTCAACATCTACCACGGAATATCTTTGAACGGTATCTGTAGGAACAGCATAAAGTTTGTCATTAAGCGTTAAAGATCCGGATGGGTATTTGTCTAAATATAGCGGCAATAAATATTCTACACTTTTAGTACCCGAGGTGAAATATTTTCCGATATAATCAAGGGTAAATCCTTGAGGATACCCAATTTCTACTTTGTATTCAGCTTGTATGTATTGAGCTGTTGATTGATTCGAAAACAAAATCAATAGAATAAGTATGTAGGTTCTCATTTTTTTAATTTAAATAGTGAAAATCTATGGAGATGTGTAAGAAGAAATATTATTAATCTTCAGGACATGGTGGCAAATTTTCCATTATAGCTTGCAACGTGGAATGTGCAACATTGAGTGCGCAAATGGTTGCTGCTTGTCGAGCTGCATTGCAAGTTGCTACAGTCCTTGTACATGTATGAGAAGCTGAAAACCACTGCCTGACTCCTGATGGACAGTCTCTATAACTCTGTACTACATGCTCTACCGTTTCTGTACATTCAAGCGGAGGCAGTTGTGCAGAGGATTCAAATGATAAAATAACAGATAGAAAAATGGTGATGATGATTGGGATTATTTTTTTGCATAAAAATTAGTTTTAATGTGTAAATAAATTCATCTCCATAGACACACTAATATACAGCAAAAAATTAATATTCCCTTCCTTGCAAATTGGAACGAACCTACTGAATCTTAAAGAATGTATAAAGATTGGAGCGCTTTCCTCTGTGCACTTTGTAAACCTTCGTGTGCTTAGTGGTTTAGATGAATCTCATCAAACAGAATGAAATTCAAATCAAGGTTACAATTACTATTGTAAAGTACGATTCATTGCGCACGAAGTTGCCGACGATAGATGTCGGCATTGCAACAAGCGAAGCTTCGTCGTAAGATTCGAACCGCATGATACCAGGAAATTAAAAAAGAAAGAGCGGAGACGAAGGTGCCGACGATGTATGTCGGCATTGCGACAAGCATAGCTTCGTCGTAAGATTCGAACCGCTTGATACCAGGAAATAAAAAAGAAAGAGCGGAGACGAAGGNNGTTTCCCGTATACACACTTTCCAGGCGTGCTCCTTCAACCACTCGGACACGTCTCCGTTTATATATTCATTCCGGAAAGGAGGGCAAAGGTACTTTTTTTCACACAGTTTTGAACAGTGAACATTAAAAAATCAATCTTCCAGCACTTTTTCCATTTGAGTTCCCCGGGAGCCTTTCACCAGGATATGCATGCCCTGATATTGCTGCGCTTTCAGCCAGGCCCCGGCATCTATACTGCTCGAAAAATGCAAAATATGCCCCGGCAGGTTTTTAAATTCATTGCCTACGAGTAATACTTTCTCCCAGGGGAACTGACCAATTAAATCAACCAGTGCCCGGTGCTCCCGGTCGCTTTCCGTGCCCATTTCTTTCATACTGCCCAGGGCCAGTATTTTACCGGTGGCTTTCATGGCGGCAAAATTTTCTATCGCTGCTTTCATGCTGGTAGGGTTCGCATTGTAGGCATCCAGTATCACTGTGTTGTTTTTCCATTGTATCATCTGTGAACGGTGATTGTCGGGATGGTAATTTTCAATGGCTGCAATCAGCGCGTCTTCCGCTACACCCAGTGTGATGCCCACGGCATAGGCAGCCAGTACATTATGGATGTTGTAATTGCCCACCAGTTGGGTGCGGATGAGTTTGCCGTTCATGAGCGCTACCTGCAGCAGTGCACTGTCGGGCAATGCACGCCCGGAAAACTGCGTTTGTTCCTTACCGTAATAAATTACGTGCTCAATACCCGTGCTCATTTCAACCAGGTAATCCAGTTGTGCGTTTACAAATGCGGTTTGTTTATTGTCTCTCAGGTAATCATACAATTCTCCTTTTCCTTTTCTTACGCCTTCGATGCCACCAAAGCCTTCCAGATGGGCTTTGCCGCAGTTGGTGATTAAACCATGGGTGGGCTGTGTGTAGGAACAGTACCCTGCAATTTCTCTTTGATGGTTGGCACCCATTTCCACAATCGCTATCTCGGCGTCTTCTTTAATTTTCAACAAGGTGAGCGGGATACCAATGTGGTTGTTGAGGTTGCCTTCGGTAGTGTAGGTTTTATATTTTGCTGATAGAGCAGCGTGCATCAGTTCCTTGGTGGTGGTTTTTCCGTTGCTCCCGGTAATGGCAATCACCGGTATGTTGAATTGCCGGCGGTGATGTGCTGCGAGGTCCTGCAATGTTTTTAACGCATCGTTCGTACGAAGCACGCGTGGGTCGTCTACAGGTACGTCATCATCTGCTACGCAAAATGCGGCACCGCTTTCCAGTGCTTTCTCCACAAATGCATTTCCGTTGAATTGAGGTCCTTTTAATGCGAAAAAAATATCTCCTTTTTTCAGTTTGCGGGTATCCGTACAAACAGAAGGGTGTTGCAGAAATTTCGCGTACAGCGATGGTATGTTCATAAACAAATATAATCCCTGGTTTGATTCGCAGGATAGCGTAAGGATGAAAAAATTTACAGCCAGCATTTTGTGGCATGAAAAAAGGCTGATGAATTTCATCAGCCTTTAAAATATGTTTTAGATCAGGTTTACTTTTTGCGTTTGTTCTGGCGGCGCTTGCCAAAGATGTTTCCATCTTTAAAGCCAGGGCCTTCCGGCGGACCAAGATAACTTTGTGCGCAACGG